>NZ_JBSGQV010000012.1:0-168940 GCF_053606025.1 Streptomyces sp. NPDC055254
GGTAAGGCCGGTTCCAAGATGCACGTCCTGTCCGACGCGGACGGACTGCCCCTACGCGTCGGGCTCTCCGCGGCCAACACCCACGACAGCCAGGCCCTGAAGCCGATGCTGTCCCATTTCCACATGGGACACGAATCCCACGCGACGGAATCGAAGCCTCGCCGCCTTCACGCCGACAAGGCGTACGACATCCCTCACCTGCGGCGATGGCTCTGGGGCAAGCACATCGGGGTCCGTATCGCACGCAAGGGCATCGACTCCAGCGAGCGGCTCGGCCGCCGCAGGTGGGTGATCGAACGCACCATGTCCTGGCTGACCGGTTACCGCCGGCTCAACCACCGCTACGAGCGGAAACCAGGCAACTACCTGGCCTTTCTCGGACTGGCAGCCGCTCTCTGCTGCTACAAACGGCTCCTCAAGCTGACCATGTAGGACACGGTCTAAGGCCCGCGCAGTTCCCGTTTGAGGACCTTTCCGCTCGCGTTGCGCGGCAGTTCGGGGACGAACTCGACCGCGCGCGGGACCTTGTAGTTGGCCATCTCCCGCCGGGACCAGGCGATCAGGTCGTCGGCCGTGAGGGCGGATCCGGGGCGCCGGACGGCGTACGCCTTGCCGACCTCCCCCAGGCGGGGGTCGGGGACGCCGACCACGGCGACGTCCGCGATGTCCGGGTGCAGGCCGAGGAGCTGCTCGATCTCCGCCGGGTAGGCGTTGAAGCCGCCGACGATGAACATGTCCTTGATCCGGTCGGTGATGCTCAGGTTGCCGGCCGCGTCCAGGACCCCGACGTCGCCCGTGCGCAGCCAGCCGTCGGGGGTGACGGCCTCGGCGGTCGCGGCCTCGTCCTCGAAGTAGCCCCGCATGACGTGGTGGCCGCGCACCCACACCTCGCCCGGTGTGCCGGCGGGCCGGGGCTCGCCCCCGGGGCCGGCGATGCGCAGTTCCGTGTCCGGGACGGGCCGCCCCGAGGTCGCGGCGACGGTCTCCGGCGGGTCCTCCCGGCGGCACATGGTGACGATGCCGCTGGCTTCCGAGAGCCCGTACGCGGTGAGTACGACGCCGACGCGCAGGTCGGAGCGCAGCCGTTCGACGAGCCGGAGCGGGACCACGGCCGCGCCGGTGACGACCAGGCGCAGGGCGGAGAGGTCGTGGTGGGCGCGCTGGGGGTGGTCCAGGAGGGACTGGTGGAGGGTGGGCGGCCCGGGCAGTACGGAGATCCGTTCGGCGGCGACGTTGGCGAGGACGGTGTCCACGTCGAAGACGGGCTGCGGGACCATCGTGGCGCCGCGCATGAGGCAGGCGATGACGCCCGCCTTGTATCCGAAGGTGTGGAAGAAGGGGTTCACGATCAGGTAGCGGTCGTCCTCGCGCAGTCCGGCGAGCTCGCTCCAGACCGCGTAGCAGCGCAGGGACTGGGCGTGGGTGATGACGGCGCCCTTGGGGCTGCCGGTGGTGCCGGAGGTGAAGATGATGTCCGAGGGGGCGTCGGAGGCGATGGCGTCGGCGCGGGCGCGGACGTCCCGCGCCGGTACGGCATCCCCGTCGGCCAGGAAGTCCTTCCAGGTGCGGAAGGACTCGGGGGCGTCGTCGGCGAGCACCACGACCTGTTCCAGGTGCGGCAGTCCGGGCAGCGGCCCGCGGCCGTGCCCCTCGGCGGCGGCGCGGCGCAGGGAGGCGACGTAGGAGGTACCGAGGAAGGTGCCCGTGACGAAGAGCAGCCGGGCGCGGCTGCGCCCGAGGACGTAGGCCGCCTCCGAGCCCTTGAAGCGGGTGTTCAGGGGCACGAGCACCGCGCCCGCCGAGACGGCGCCGAGGGCGGAGACGATCCACTCCAGGGTGTTGGGGGCCCAGACGGCGACCCGGTCGCCGGGCTCGACGCCCGCCGCGACGCAGGCGGCCGCGGCGCGCTCGACGCGCTCGCCGAGCTGCGCGTAGCTGACCCGGACGCGGCCGTCGACGACGGCCTCGCGGTCGCCGTACCGTTCGGCGGCGTCCCGGACCAGGCCCGCGATGCTTCCCCACCGCAGGTCCCCGCGCGGATCCTCGGCCCCCGGCGCGGGCCCCGGCCCCGGCCCGACCCAGGACCCGGGCGCGGGCCCCGGCCCCGGCCCCGGCTCGCCCTCGTGGCCGGCGCCCCGTCTCCGGGCCGGGCCGCCGCCCCCGGCTCCGTCCGTGCCCGCGGGCCACGGACCGTGCCCGTGCCCGACCGCGTCCTCGCCCATCGTCCGCCCTCCCCGGTACCCAGTAGCTGACTATCCGTCAGATTAGCTGTAGCCTTCGCGGCTGTCAGTACTGGCGTACGGCCCGGAGGTGGCGATGGCGGCAACGCTCAAGGACGCTACGGCGATAGTCGGCATCGGCCAGAGCGCCTTTGCCAGGCAACTGCCGCAGTCCGAGAAGGAACTGGCCTGCCGGGCCGTACTGGCGGCCCTCGACGACGCGGGCATAGACCCCTCCGAGGTCGACGCCTTCTCCTCGTACACGATGGAGGAGACCGACGAGGTCGAGGTCGCCAAGGCCATCGGCGCGGGCGACGTCACCTTCTTCTCCAAGATCGGCTACGGCGGCGGCGGTTCCTGCGCCACCGTCGGCCACCTCGCGTCCGCCGTCGCCACCGGCCAGGCCACCGTCGGCGTCGCCTGGCGCTCCCGCAAGCGCGGCTCCGGCCCCCGCCCCTGGAAGAACACCGCCGTCCAACTGCCCACGCCCGGGCAGTGGACCCGCCCCTTCGGCCTGCTGCGGCCGGCCGACGAGATCGGCATGCTGGCCCGCCGCTACATGCACGAGTACGGGGCCACCCGCGACCACCTCTTCAACGTGGCGATGGCCTGCCGCAACCGGGCCAACGAGAACCCGGCCGCGATGATGTACGAACGCCCGCTCACCCGCGAGATGTACATGACCTCCCGGATGATCAGCGACCCGCTCTGCCTCTTCGACAACTGCCTGGAGACCGATGGCGCGCTGGCCTGCGTGATCGTCTCCGCCGAACGCGCCCGGGACTGCCGCCAGAAGCCGGTCTACGTGCACTCCGTCGCCCAGGGCCTGCCGTCCCAGCACCACGGGATGGTCAACTACTGGAACGACGACCCGCTGTCGGGGCCCGCGTGGACGGCCGCGCGCCATCTGTGGAAGCAGGCCGACTTCGGGCCCGAGGACGTGGACGTCGCCCAGATCTACGACGCCTTCACCCCGCTGATCCCGCTCTCCCTGGAGGGCTACGGCTTCTGCGGGCGCGGCGAGGGCGCCGCCTTCACCGAGGGCGGCGCGCTGGAGCGGGGCGGCCGGCTGCCGATCAACACCGGCGGCGGCGGGCTGAGCGAGGCGTACGTGCACGGCTTCAACCTGATCAACGAGGGCGTCAAACAGCTGCGGGGCATCTCCACCGCCCAGGTGTCGGACGCCGCGACCTGCCTGGTGACGGCGGGCGAGGGTGTCCCGACGTCCGCGATCCTGCTGAGGAGCTGACCGATGACCGCCGCCGCATCCGCGCCCGTACCCGCATCCGCCCCCGCGCCCGTACCCGCATCCGCCCCGGCGCCCGTACCCGCATCCGTTGCCGGGAGCGGGGGCGGCGTCGGGGACGGCCTGCTGCTGCCCGTCCCCGACGATGACGGCGCCCCCTTCTGGGAGTACGCCGCCCGGGGCGAGCTCCGCGTCCAGGCCTGCGCCGCCTGCGGCAGGCTGCGCTTCCCGCCCCGCCCCTGCTGCCCGCACTGCCGGTCCTTCGACAGCGCGTGGCGCCCGATGAGCGGCCGGGGCCGCATCTGGTCCTACGTCCGGCCGTATCCGCCCCTGCTGCCCGCGTACGCCGCGCAGGCCCCGTACAACGTGATCCTCGTGGAGCTGGCCGACGCCCCGCGGATCCGGCTCGCCGGGAACCTGGTGACCTCCGCCGACGCCCCGCTCGACTCGATGGACCCGGCCCGGCTGCGCATCGGTGCGCGCGTGCAGGTGGTCTTCACCGAGACCGCCGGAGTGACGGTGCCGCGCTGGGTGCTGGAGAAGCCGTGACCTTGCGGGTGGAGCGGGACGAGGCGAGCGGCGTCGCGGTCGTCACCCTGGACCGGGAGCGCCGGCACAACGCCGTCGACCTGGCGACCGCGGCCGAACTGGGCGAGGTGTGGCGGGAGTTCCGCTTCGCTCCGGAGGTGCGGGCGGTGGTGCTGACGGGAGCCGGCACGGCCGCCTTCTGCACCGGGATCGACCGGGACGTGCAGGTGCCGCAGCCCGGCTCCCCGTACTCGGTCGACGACCCGCTGGTGGCCATCGGCCCCAAGGCCTCGGATCTGTGGAAGCCGGTCGTCGCCGCCGTCAACGGCATGGCCTGCGGCGGCGCGTTCTACCTGCTGGGCGAGGCGGACTTCCTGATCGCCGCCGACACGGCGACGTTCTTCGATCCGCACACGACCTACGGGATGGTGAGCGCCTACGAGGCCGTCTACATGGCGCAGCGCATGCCCTTCGGCGAGGTCGCGCGGATGTCCCTGATGGGGACGGCCGAGCGGCTCTCCGCGCGGCGGGCGTACGAGATCGGGCTCGTCTCGGAGCTGACCGCGCCCGGGGACCTGCTGCCGGCGGCCCTGCGGGCGGCGCGGACGCTGGCCGGCTTCCCGACGGGAGCCGTGCAGGGCACCGTACGGGCCCTGTGGTCGGCGAAGCAGGCCGCGCTCCAGCAGGCCCTGGCCCAGGCTCCGGCGCTGATCACCCTGGGGAACCTGCCGCCGGAACGGCAGACGGAGCTGTTCACGGGCCGCCGGGAGGCGCCCCGGCCGCGCGTGCGGTGATCGCGGGTCCGAGACCACGTGCGGTCCCGCGGACGGTTCGCGGGGGCCGGCCGGACATGGCGGCGGCCCCGGCCCCGGATACGGGGACGGGGCCGACCGGCCGGACGGTGCCGGGGTGGATCAGCGGATCAAGGGATCAGGCGGCGTCGACGACGCCCGAACCCGCGATCTCGATCTTGGCGCGGGTGGTACCGGACTGGGAGCCGAGGCCCTCGATCTTGGTGACGAGCTCCGAGCCCGAGACGACCTCGCCGAAGACGACGTGCTTGCCGTCGAGCCACGGGGTCGCGACGGTGGTGATGAAGAACTGCGAGCCGTTGGTGTTGCGGCCGGCGTTCGCCATCGACAGCAGGAACGGGCGGTCGTGCTTCAGCTGGAAGTTCTCGTCGGCGAACTTCTCGCCGTAGATGCTCTTGCCGCCGGTGCCGTTCTGGTTGGTGAAGTCGCCGCCCTGCAGCATGAACTGCGGGATGACGCGGTGGAAGGGCGAGCCGGCGTAGCCGAAGCCGTGGACGCCGGTCGCGAGCTCGCGGAAGTTCTGCGCGGTCTTCGGGACGACGTCGTCGAAGAGCTTGAACTCGATGCGGCCCGCGGCCTCGCCGTTGATGGTGATGTCGAAGTAGACGTTGCTCATGGGGTCCATCCTGTCACTCCCGGTGCCGTGCGCTGTCCGGCGGGGCCGGAGCGCCGCCGCCGGGCTGGTCAGCCGCCCGTTCGGGTGCCCGTCCCCTTGGCCGCGTCCAGCGCGTACACGCACCGGTCCTTGCTGCAGGCATAGACCACCCCGGCCTCGGCGACCGGGGCGCCGGTGATCTCGCCGCCCGTGGCCAGCTTCCAGCGGAGCTGCCCGCCCGCCGCGTCCAGCGTGTACAGGCAGTGGTCGGCCGAACCGAAGTGCACCCGGCCGTCCGCGACCGCCGGCAGGCCGGTGATCTCGCCGCCCGCCGCGAAGCGCCACTTCGGCGTGCCGGTGACGGCGTCGAGCGTGTACAGGGCACTGCCCGCGCCCAGGTGGACGTTGCCGTTGGCCACCAGCACCGGGTCCGCGGACTGCCGGGACTCCGTAGCGATCCGCCAGCGGTCCTTGCCGGTGACGGCGTCGAGGGCGTAGACGGTGCCCAGGTGGTCGACGAGGTAGACCCCGCCGCCGGTCACCGCGGCGCCGGGCGCGAAGGCCGGGGGCGCCAGGAACACCGCCGGGGCCTCGAAGTGCCAGCGCACCCGGCCCGAGGCCCGGTCGACGGACAGCACCCGGGTGCCGGCCGACACGTACACGTTGCCGTCGGGGGCGGGGGTGACCCGGACCGGGACGTTCCCGCAGGAGGCCGCGTCGCCGACCGGGTAGGACCAGGACTCGCGGCCGGTGCGGGCGTCGAGCGCGCGCAGCCGGGCGTCCTGCCAGACGTAGACGGTGCCGTCCTGCAGGACCGGGGTCGCCTCCGGCGTCTCGAAGTCGCTCTGCGCGCCGGTCAGCTCCCACAGCTTCTGCCCGGTGGAGGCCTCCCAGCCCTGTACGCCGCCACCGCGCGTGGCGGTGACCACGGTGCCCCGGTCGGCGCGCAGGCCGTAGACCCACGCCTCGGTGGACAGCCGCCACCGCTCGGAGCCGTCGGTCGCGTCGAGGGCGTAGAGGGAGGGGCCGTCGGAGGCGTGGATCCGGCCGCCGGAGACGGCCATGGACCAGGCGACGTCGCGGGTCTTGAACTGGCGGCGGCCGCTGCCCACGTCCAGGGCGTGCACCTCGAAGGAGCTGACGTAGAGCAGGTCGCCGGCGACGGTGGGAGTGCCCCAGACCTCGTTCGACATCCGGAAGCGCCACGGACGCCAGCGACCGCTGTCGGGGGCCGGGCCGGGGGCGGGTACGGACGGCGCCACCGAGGAGGCCGGGCCGGACGCGCCCGCCGCACCTGCGGACGCCGCGCCGCCGGGCGGCCGGATCCAGCCGGTCGCCGAGTCCGCGGCGGCGTGCGCGGCCGGCGCCGAGGCGCTCGCGCGGGGGCCGGGCCCGATCGGCACCGGGGAGCCGCCCAGGCGTACGGGCTCACCGGAGCGCGCCGGGGCCATCGGCGGGTGGTGCGGGCGCTGCGGCACGGCGTGGCCGGTGCGCGGGTCCGCCCAGGGGTCGACGCCGCGCTGGCGCCGGTGCGTGGCGGGCCCGGAGGCCGGACCGTGCGGGCCGGCGCCGCCGCCGGGGGCGGGGGCGGGCACCACGGGGGCCGGCGGCGTACGGTGCCCCGCACGCCGGGCCTCGATCATCGCGACGGCCCGCGCGGGCAGCCACGCGGAGGCGGTGCCGCTGTCGTCGCCGCCGTCGAACAGGTGCGGGGCGAGCTGCGCCTGGAGGTCGGCCGGGGTGGGCCGCAGCGTGGCGTCCATCTGCATGCAGGAGTCGATGAGCGGCCGCAGCTCCTCGGGCAGCCCCTCCAGGTTGGGCCCTTCGCGCAGCAGCATGAAGACCGTCTCCACCGGGTTCGCCCCGTGGTACGGCGGGTGCCCGGTGGCGGCGAATACCAGCGTCGAGCCGAGCGAGAAGACGTCGCTGGCGCCCTTGACGCTGCGGGAGTCCTTGGCCTGCTCGGGAGACATGTAGGCGGGGGTGCCCACGGCGACGTTCGTCATGGTCAGGCGGGTGTTGGAGACCCCGCTCGCGATACCGAAGTCGATCACGCGCGGCCCGTCCTCGACGACGAGCACGTTGGACGGCTTCAGGTCGCGGTGGACGAGGCCGGCGCCGTGGATGGACTGCAGCGCCTCGGCGATGCCGGCCGCGAGCCACCGTACGGCCTGGGCGGGCATCGGCCCGCACTCGTTGACGATCTCCTCCAGGGAGGGCGCCGGGACGTAGGCGGTCGCCAGCCACGGCACGGCGGCGCGCGGGTCGGCGTCGACCACGGCCGCGGTGTAGAAGCCGGACACGGCGCGGGCCGCCTCCACCTCACGGGTGAACCGCACCCGGAACAGCTGGTCCTCGGCGAGCTCGGTGCGCACCGTCTTGATCGCGACCCGTCGTCCGGACGCCGACCGCGCGAGATAGACCAGCCCCATGCCGCCGGCGCCGAGCCGTCCCAGCACCTCGAAGGGGCCGATCCGTCTCGGGTCGTGCTGCGTCAGCTGCTCCACCACTCGCCTCCACACCTCCCCGTACGAGCCCCTCACCGAAGCCCGCTTCCACCGGCACGGGGCGATGCCCCGTGCAGCGTCCCACTCCCGGGCGCCGCCCGGTCGCGCACACCCGATTCTGTCAGGCCCGCGCCCGGTCCGGCCCCGGCACGGCGGTGCCGGCCGTCACGCCTCGGTCTTCGTGCGGGGTTCCGCGAGCAGTCCGAAGACCGCTCCCTGATTGTCGGCCACGACGGCGATCCGCCCGTACGGCGTGTCGAAGGGGTCGGCGGTGACCCGGCCGCCGAGGCGCTGGACCATCGCGACGGACTGGTCGCAGTCCGGGACGGCGAAGTAGACGAGGAAGTGCGCCGGCATGATCTCCGGGAAGGCGTCGGTGATCAGGCTGCGGCCCATGACGGCGGTGTGGGAGCCGGGCGCGCTGCCGGGCGGGGACCAGACGCGGTACTCGATGCCGGCGTCGTCCTGGTCCTGCGGGACGTACCCGAACACCTTGGCGTAGAAGACGTCGACGGCGTCGCGGGCCCGGGTGTAGACCTCGCTCCAGCAGTACGTGTACGGCTCCTGCTGGGCGTCGAAGCCGTGGTGGGTGCCGGGCTGCCAGAGGCCGAACACGGCCCCGCCGGGGTCGGCGGCCATCGCGGCGGTCCCGTACGGGCCGACGGGCTGCGGATCCATGACCATCTGGCCGCCGGCCGCGCGGATCCGGGAGGCGCAGGCGTAGGCGTCGGAGGTGTAGAGGTAGACGCCCCAGACGGTGGGCATCCGGCCGTCGGGCTTGGGGGCGAGGGCGGCGACGTTGCGGCCGCGGCTGTAGGCCTGCGTGTAGTGGCCGTACGCGGCGCCCGCGCCTTCCGCGAAGGTCCACCCGAAGAGCTCACCGTAGAAGCGCTTGCCCGCCTCGACGTCCGGAAGCGAGGCGTCCACCCAGCAGGGTGCGCCTTCCGCGAATGCGGCCATGAGCCCGGTTCCTTCCGTTGTGCGGGGGTACGTACCCTCCCACCTCTCCCAGCCATGATCTGCCCGAAAACTTGTCCACAGCCTGTTGATAAGACTAATCGGGGGAAACGCAGGGCAACCGGGCGCCACGCCCGGGGCGGGGGCCGGAGGGCGGTGCGGGCCGAGCAGGGGGGCGGGCGCGGGCGGTGCGGGGGCCGGGCGGGGGCCGCGGGCCCGGCCGAAAACCTCCCCCGCAGCCTCGCAGGACCGGCTCCCGCCCAGGCCGGCGGCCCAGTAACCCCATTTGCGGGCGGCCGAATAGCGCGCCGATCACGCGTCGGTAAGCTGACGGCATGACAGGACAAGTACGCACCGTCGACGGGCGTGTCGCCGGCCGGCGCGGCCAGGCGACGCGGCAGAAGCTGCTCGACTGCCTCAGCGAGATGCTCAGCTCCTCGCCGTACCGCGACGTCAAGGTGATCGACGTCGCGCGCAAGGCCGGCACCTCCCCCGCGACCTTCTACCAGTACTTCCCGGACGTCGAGGGCGCCGTCCTGGAGATCGCCGAGCACATGGCCGCCGAGGGCGCGCAGTTGACCGCGCTCGTCGAGGGCCGCACCTGGGTGGGCAAGTCCGGTTGGGCGGCGGCCGAGGAACTCGTCGAAGGCTTCCTGGACTTCTGGCGGCGCAACGACGCGATCCTCAGGGTCGTCGACCTCGGCGCGGCCGAGGGCGACAAGCGGTTCTACAAGATCCGCATGAAGATCCTCAACTCCGTCACCAACTCCCTCACGGAGTCGATGAAGGAGCTCCAGGCGAAGGGCAAGGTCGACAAGGAGGTCAGCCCTGCCGCCATGGCCGGTTCGCTGGTCGCGATGCTGGCCGCGGTCGCCTCGCACCAGAAGGGCTTCCAGACCTGGGGCGTCAAGCAGGCCGAGCTCAAGCCGAACCTGGCCCTGCTCGTCCACCTCGGCATCACGGGCAAGAAGCCGACGAAGTAGCGGCGGACCCCCTCCGGGGGCCCGCCGTCCGCGCCCCACCCCGGGCGGGCCCGCGATCAGCGGCGCTCCAGGCGGAACAGCCTGATCTCGCGCTCGATGCGCGCCTGGTACGTCGCGTACGGCGGCCAGAACCCGAGCACCGCCCGCCATGCCTCGGCGCGCTCCTCGCCCTCCAGCAGCCGGGCGCGTACGGCGATGTCCGCACCCTTCCAACTCACGTCCGCGTCCGGGTGCTTGAGCAGGTTCCCGGTCCATGCCGGGTGCCCGGGCCGGCCGAAGTTGGAGCCGATCAGCAGCCAGCTCGTCCCGCCGTCCTCCGGCATGCAGGCGAGCGGGGTGGTGCGAGGCTCGCCGCTCTTGGCGCCCGTGGCGGTGAGGATCACGCCCGGCAGCATCCGGGCGCTGAGCATCACCTTGCCCCGGGTCAGTCTGTGCACCGCCTTGTCCATAGCCGGGATGACATGCGGTGCGATCTTGGCGAACAGCAGGGTCGAGGAGACCTGCTGCATCAGTTTGACGCCCGGAGCCATCAGACGGTCACCTTCTCGGTCAGGGGTGCGGGGTCGGGTGCGGTGGGCGCGGTGTCGGGTGCGGTGGGCGCGGTGGGCGCGGTGCGTGCGGTGGGCGCCGGGTCGAACAGGCCGGCCAGGTCGGCGGCGTGCGCCCGCAGCCGGTGGACCGGGCCGAACAGCAGCTCGTCGGATGCCGCCCGCTTGAAGTAGAGGTGCGCGTCGTGCTCCCAGGTGAAGCCGATGCCCCCGTGCAACTGGATCGCCTCGCCGGAGGTCACCCGCAGGGCCTCCAGCGCCTGGGCGAGGGCGAGTCCGCCCTGCGCCGGGTCCCATGCGGCGTAGTAGGCCGCCGAACGGGCCGCCCGCACCCGTACGAACAGGTCGGCGAGCCGGTGCTTGACGGCCTGGAACGAGCCGATCGCGCGGCCGAACTGCTCCCGCCGGCGTACGTACTCCACGGTGCGCTCCAGCGCCCGGTCGGCCGCCCCGACCGCCTCGGCGGCGAGCACCGTGCAGGCGGTGCGCCCGGTGGCGGCGAGGGCGCCCGGTACGTCCGACTCCTCGCCGCCGAGCATCTCGGCCGGCACGTCGCGCAGTTGTATCCGGGCCTGCGGCCGGGTCTCGTCGAGCACGGTCTGGCGCGTACGTACGAGGCCGGGCGCGTCCTCCCGTACGAGGAACAGCAGGGTACGGCTGCGCGCGAAGCCGCCGGCGTGCGCGGCGACCAGCAGCAGGGAGGCACTGTGCCCGTCCAGCACCTGCGCCGCCTCCCCGTACAGCCGCCAGCCGCCCGAGCCGTCGCCCCGCGCCTGGATCCCGCCCGCGCGACCGCCGCCGGCCCAGTCGCCGCCGGTGTTCTCGGCGGTCAGCGCGAGGGCGGTGGTGAGCGCGGGTCCGGGGACGGCGAGGGCGGCCGTCAGCCCGCCGGCGGCGAGCGGCGGGAGCAGTGCGGAGCGCTGGGTGTCGGTGCCGAGGGCGGTGACCAGCGGGACACAGAGGGCGGCGGTGGCCAGCAGCGGCGAGGGCAGCAGCGCCCGCCCGGTCTCCTCGCAGGCCAGGGCCAGGTCGGCGGGGGTGCAGCCGACTCCGCCGTACTCCTCGGCGACGGCGATGCCCGCCAAACCCAACTGCTGGGCCAGCTGCTGCCACAACTGCCGGTCGTGACCCGCGGCGGTGCGAACGGCGGCCTTGACCTCGTCCGGGCCGCAGCGTTTGCCCAGGATCTCGCGCAGGGTGCGGCGCATCTCGTCCTGCTCCGCGGTGAAGGCGGCATCCATCGTCGGGCTCCTCCCCGTATCTGACGGGCCGTCATGTTAGGCCGGAGGGCGCCAGATGCCCAGAGGGCGACGGCGGCGGACCGGGCCCCGACGGAATCCGGCCACCCGGCCCCGACCCCGGCCCCGACCCTGGGCACTGGCACTGGCACTGGCACTGGCACTGGCACTGGCATCTGACGCTACGTCAGATGTACCGTCGACCCCATGCCTGGACTCAACTCCGGACCCGTATCCGGACCCGTATCCGGACCCGCAGGGCGCCGCCGCCGGGTCGCCGTCGTCGGGGTCGCCCTCTCCGACTGCGGCCGCGTGGACGGCCCCACCCCCTACGCCCTGCACGCGCAGGCCGCCCGGCGCGCCCTCGCCGACTCCGGCCTGGACCGCTGCGTCATCGACGGCTTCGCCTCGGCCGGGCTCGGCACGCTCGCCCCGGTCGAGGTCGCCGAGTACCTGGGGCTGCGCCCCACCTGGGTCGACTCCACCTCGGTCGGCGGCTCGACCTGGGAGGTCATGGCGGCCCACGCGGCGGACGCCATCGCCGCGGGCCGCGCCAACGCCGTCCTGCTGGTCTACGGGTCCACCGCCCGCGCGGACATCAAGGCCCGCCGGCGCACCTCGAACCTCTCCTTCGGGGCGCGGGGCCCGCTGCAGTTCGAGGCCCCGTACGGCCACACCCTGATCTCCAAGTACGCCATGGCCGCCCGCCGGCACATGCACGAGTACGGGACGACCCTGGAACAGCTCGCCTCGGTCGCCGTCCAGGCCCGGGCGAACGCGGCCACGAACCCGGACGCGATGTTCCGCACGCCCGTCACGGTGGACGAGGTCCTCGCCGGCGACATGATCGCGGACCCCTTCACCAAGCTGCACTGCTGCATCCGCTCGGACGGCGGCTGCGCGGTGCTCCTGGCGGCGGAGGACCACGTACCGGACACCGCCAAAGCCCCCGTCTGGATCCTGGGGTCGGGCACCTCGGTCTCGCACACCACGATGTCGGAGTGGGAGGACTTCACGGTGTCCCCGGCGGCGGTCTCGGGGCGGCTGGCGTTCGAGCGGGCCGACCTGACCCCGGCGGACGTGGACCTCGCGGAGATCTACGACGCCTTCACGTACATGACCCTGGTGACGCTGGAGGACCTGGGCTTCTGCGCGAAGGGGGAGGGCGGGGCCTTCGTGGAGAAGGGTCGCCTGCTGCGCGACGGAGAACTCCCCGTCAACACCGACGGCGGTGGCCTGTCGGCCTGCCACCCGGGCATGCGCGGCCTGTTCCTGCTGGTCGAGGCGGTGCGTCAGCTCCGCGGCGAGGCGGGCGCCGGCCAGGTCACGAAGAGGGACGGACGCCTCCCCGAGGTGGCACTGGCCTCGGGAACCGGCGGCTGGTTCTGCTCCTCGGGGACGGTGATCCTGGGCAGGAACTGACGGGGCCCCACCCCGGGCCGCCCGGGGCCGTACGGCCGTCGGCGGCGGGCGCCGGTCCCCCGGATGCGAAGTGCCCCGAACGGGACGACGATCGATATGTACGGCCCCGGTGTCCGTGTCCGCGTCCGCGTCCACGGTGCCCGGCCGATGAAGGGCTCCCGTCCGGCGTGGTTCCCCTGCGCGAGCCCGTCCCGTACCGCTTGCCCCATGCCGCCCTTCACGACGTCCGCGCCCGACCCCTCGCCGGGGGGCGCGTCCCGACGTCGGCACCGGCGGTACGGCGGGCGAAGGAGGAGCCATGACGCATCTCGCCCGGATTTCCCTGGAAGGCGGCGGCTCCGTCCTGGTCGAGGCTCCGGCGACGGCGGACGGCCCGGTGAAGGCAGGTCGCGTCGGCGACGCCATCCAACAGCTGCCGGGCAATCTGCAGGAGGCGATGGGGTCCGTCGCCGACGCGTCCCGCGCCGTACTCGACCAGCTGCGCCAGGCGGGTCCCGACGCGATCTCGGTCGAGTTCGGGGTCAACCTGGCCGTCCAGGCCGGGGTCGTGATCACCAAGAGCACCGCCAACTGCCATCTACGGATCACCATGACCTGGAAGCAGGACGAGCCGGCGGGTCCGGGCGCCGACGGTCCGAGCACGGCCGAGGGGTGGACTGAGGACTGATCCCATGGACGCCACCGTCACCGGCCCGGCCGGCGAGGGAGCCTCGGAACTCCCTCCTGCCGTGGGCCAGATCGTAGGACCGGACGAACAGGTGACCGGAGCGGGTTTCCTCGTCGCCGAGAACATCCTGGTCACCTGTGCGCACGTCGTGCGCGCCGCCGGGACCGGTCCCGGCGAGAGCCTGCTCGTGGACTTCCCGCACATCGAGGGCGCCCCCCGCGTCGAGGGCTCGGTCCTGACCGAACCGTGGCGCGACCCCGGGGACGACGACGTGGCCGTCGTGCGCCTGCACGGGGCGCCGACGGGTGTGGGCGGGCTGCCCCTGGGCTCGGCGTCGGGCTCCGTGGGTCACCCGGTGCGCTCCTTCGGCTTCCCCGCGCAGGCCCCGGTCGGCGGCCACTACGGCTTCGGCGTGGTCGGCGCCCTGATCCCGGCCTCCGAGAACAGGGGCCCGCACCTCCAGCTGACCGCCGCCAATGACCTGACCACCGGATTCAGCGGCGGGCCGGTCGTGGACCAGAAGACCGGCCTCGTCATCGGCATGCTCAGCGAGATCACCGCCCCGGACGACCACGAGCGCGGCCAGAACATCGCGTACGTCACGCCCACGGAGGTGCTCCGGGACGCCTGGCCCGCGCTGACCGCGCAGGACGTGTGCCCGTACCGGGGCCTGGAGTCGTTCACCCCGGAGGACGCCCGCTGGTTCGAAGGCCGCAAGGAGGCCGTACGGCAGGTCGTGGCGAACCTGGCCGACCAGCGCGTCACCCTGCTCCTGGGGCCCTCCGGCTCGGGCAAGTCCTCGCTGGTGCAGGCGGGCGTACTGCCCGCGCTGGCGGCGGGGGCGCTGCCGGGCAGCGACATGTGGCTGCCCGTGACCGTCCGGCCGCGGCAGGACCTGCTGGACGAGCTCGAACGCGGCGGACTTCCCGGAGTGCGGAGCGAAGGCATCGTCGCGGCCGTCAGCCACCGGCTGGCCGTCGAACCGGGTCGCCAGCGCCTCGTACTGATCGTCGACCAGTTCGAGGAACTGCTGACCCAGCCCTCCACCGGGCAGGACCTGCGCCGCCGGCTGGCCGCGACCGAGCAGATCACCACCGCGGTGAGATCGCACGCCCGGCTCAGCGTCCTGCTGGTCATGCGCGACGACTTCTACCCGCAGCAGGCGGCGCTGGCCCCCAAGCTGCTGGAAGCCGCCATGCCGGGGCTCCTCAACATCCCGGGCACCCTGAGCGAGGAGGACCTCCTCGACATCATCACCGAGCCCGCCCGGAACGCGGGCGCCCGCTTCGAACGCGGGCTGCCCGAGCAGATCATCAACGACGTCCTGGCCACCACCCCCGAGGGGATCACCACCCGCCGCGCGCCGGTCACCGTGCTGCCGCTGCTGGAACTGACCCTCAGCCAGCTCTGGGAGCGCCGCCACGACGGCTACCTCACCCACGACGCCTACCGCCGCATCGGCGGCGTCACCGGCAGCCTGACCACATGGTGCGACACCGCCCTGGAGGAGCTGCCCGCCGACCACCGCCCGATCGCGCAGCGCATCCTGACCTCCCTGGTGCGGCCGGCGGACCTCGAACGCAACATCCCGGCCGTCCGCAGACAGGTCACCTTGCAGGAACTGCGCGACGTGGCCGCGGCGGTGGGCGGTGGGCCGGAGGGAGCGACCGGCGGAGCGACCGGCGGGAAGCCGGGCGGGAAGCCGGGCGGGAAGCCGGGGTGGACGACCACCGGGGAGCCGGGGAAGGGGTCCGACGGGGAGCCGGAGAAGGGGTCCTACGGCGAGCCCGACGGGGCGACGCTCAAGGACATCGACGACGTCCTGGCGGTCCTCACCCGCCAGCGGATCATCACCACGCACACCCCCCGCATCTCCCTCTACCACGACGTCCCTCCCGGGCTGCCGGTGGCCGAACTGATCCACGACGCCCTGATCCGCGACTGGCCGCCCCTGCGCGAATGGGTCAGCCAGGACCACCGCTTCCAGGACTGGCTGGAGCACACCCGCGCCCAGCACGCCCGCTACGCCGAAAAGGAGAACCCGGGCGACCTGCTCGCGGGCACGTCCCTCGCGGAAGGCCTGGACTGGTCCGAACAGCGCCGCCTCCCGAGCGACATCGCCACCTTCCTCGGCGCCAGCAAGGAGCACCAGCAGACCGGCATCCGCCGCAGCAGACGCCTGAACCGGATCCTGGCGTCCTTGCTGGCCCTCGCGCTCGTCGTCGGGGGACTGGCCCTCTGGCAGTGGCGGAAAGTGGAAACCGAGCAGCAGGAAGCCCGCTCGCGCGAGCTCGCCGGCCAGTCCAGCACGCTCATCGGCGCCAGCCCCGACCTCGCTGCGCTCCTGGCCATCCGGGCCTTCCGCACCGAGGACACGTCGGAGGCCGAGGAAAGCCTGCGGAACGCGGCAGCCCTCCCACTGGAGCGTCGCTTGGACGGCCATACCGCAAACGTACGCTCGGTGGCATTCAGTCCCGACGGCAGCACCCTTGCCACCAGCAGCGACGATGGCAGCGCACTGCTCTGGGACGTGAAGACCGGCAAGACCGTGGTCCCGTCCATGGACCACAACAGCAATGTGGGAACTGTGGCGTTCAGCCCTGACGGGACCACCCTCGCCACCGGTAGCGAGGACAACAAGGCGCGACTGTGGGACGTGGAGAGCGGTGAAGAACGCGGCATTCCGATGGGCCATGCCGACTGGGTCAACCAGGTGGCCTTCAGCCCCGACCGAAAGTCGCTCGCCACCGCTGCCGGCGACGGGACCACGCAGTTGTGGGGCGTCACGGGCACGCGGCGGGGTGAACCGATGCGGGGCACAGATGCACTGGACTCCCTCGCCTTCAGCCCCAACGGACTTACCCTCGCCACCGGAAGTTATGACGGCTTCGTTTCGGTGTGGGACGTGGCTTCCCGCACGAGGACCGGCGAACCGATGGAACACGCCGGACCGGTGCGCTCTGTGGCGTATGGTCCAGACGGACGCACCTTGGCAACCGGCGGCGAAGACACCAACGTGGTGCTGTGGGACACGAACACCGGCACGAAACGCGTCTTCGTCGGTCATGACGACGCAGTGCATTCAGTGGCTTTCAGTCCTGACGGGCGGGTCCTCGCCACCGGCAGTGCCGACAACACGGCGATTCTCTGGGATGCGAAGAGCGGCGCGATCCTCACCGTCCTCAGCGGACACACCGACACGGTACGTGCCATAGCGTTCAGCTCCGATGGGGAGATGCTTGCCACCGGCAGCCACGACGACACCGTGCGCCTGTGGGACGTAGACCCCGGCAGCGCCCTGGCCGGCGATAGCGAACCCGTGTACACCGTGGCGTTCAGCCCCGACGGGTCCACTCTCGCCACCGGCAGCCACGACGGCACGACGCGGCTGTGGGACGTGGAGACCGGCAAGACCCGCGAAACTCTCACCGACCACACCGCCAGTGTGGGCTCAGTGGCGTTCAGCCCCGACGGGTCCACTCTCGCGACCGCCAGCACCGATGGCACGGCACGACTGTGGGACGTGCGGACCGGTGAGGTTCGCGGCAATCCGTTGGAGCACGACGGCTGGGTGAACGCGGTGACGTTCAGCCGCGACGGCACGATGCTCGCCACCGCAAGCCGCGACTCCACTGCGCAACTGTGGGACGCGAAGACCGGCACCAAACTCATTGGCCCGCTGAAGCACAGCGACGCGGTGAGCGCGGTGGCGTTCAGCCCCGATGGCTCCACCCTCGCCACCGGCAGCACCGACAACACCGTACGGTTGTGGGATGTGCAGACCGGCGCGCTCGTCGACACGTTGTCGAGCCACACCGGTCCGGTCCTGTCGGTGACGTTCAGTCCGAACGGCAAGGTGCTGGCCACCGGCGGCACCGACACGGCGTATCTGTGGGACGTGGAATCCGGCGCAAGTCGCACCCTCCCCGGCCATGTCGGTTGGGTGAACGCGGTGGCGTTCAGATCCGAGGGGACTCTGGCCACGAGCAGTGCCGACCTGACCGTTCGACTCTGGGACGTGGACGAGGCGAAAACCGTCACCACCCTGCTTATCACCGACATACCGTGGTCAGTGGCGTTCAGTCCGGACGGATCCACCCTCGCCATCGGTAGCAACGACGGAACCGTGCAACTGCCTCGTCTCGACCTGCACGAAGATCCCGAGGCGGCGATCGACGAGATCTGCCGGACCCTCAACCGGGACCTCAGCGCGGAGGAACGGACCGCATACCTGTCCGACCAGTCCGACGGCAGCGCGTGCCCACCCCCCGAACCCGCCCCGCCGCCCGGCGCTAGGCTCGCGCCATGACCAGCGAGGCCGCACGTGAAGACGACGAGTTCCACGCCACCCTGCGCTCCCTGCGCGTCTGGGACACGGACCTGCCCGCCTTCGACCCCGGAGCGGCCCCGGCCGAGCCGCTCGGGCTGTTCCGGGAGTGGCTCACGCACGCGGCGCGGGCCGGGCAGTCGGAGCCGCACACCATGAGCCTGGCGACCGTCGACGGCGACGGGCACCCCGACGTCCGCACCCTGATGCTGCACGACGCCGACGCCCGCGGCTGGCACTTCGCCTCGCACTCCACCAGCGCCAAGGGCCGCCAGCTCGCCGCCCGTCCCGAGGCCGCGCTCGGGTTCTACTGGCCCACCGTGGCCCGCCAGGTGCGCGTACGGGGCCGGGTCACCGCGTGCGGGCCCGAGGAGAGCCGGGCGGACCTGGCGGTCCGCTCGCGGGGCGCCCTGGCCGCCGCGCTCACGGGACGGCAGAGCGAGGTGCTCGGCTCCGTGGCGGAGCTGGAACGCGTCTCGGCCGCCGCCTGGGACCGGGCGGGGGCGGAACCGGACGCCCCGGCCCCGACCTGGACCCGGTACGTCCTGGACGCGGGGGAGGTCGAGTTCTTCCAGGGCGACGCCGCCCGCCGCCACCTCCGCCTGCGCTACCGCCGCGCCGCCGACGGCTCGACCTGGACCCGCGAGCTGCTCTGGCCGTGAGGGAGGTGGGCGGGGGGGCAGGGGGCGCCCGTCAGTCCGCCGGTCGGAACACCGCCACCGACACGCCCTGCGCCGCCTCCCGGAACGTGACCGTCAGCCGCATCCCGATCCGTAGGTCCGCCGCCTCGCAGTCGACCACTTCGGTCATCATCCGCGGCCCCTCCGCCAGGTCGACCACGGCCGCCGTGTACGGGACGCGCTCGCCGAAGGGCGGCAGGTCGTTGCGGTGGATCACCGACCAGGTGTAGAGGGTGGCGAGGCCGCTCGCGGGCTCCCACGTGACCCGGTCCTCCCCCGCCCAGCAGAACGGGCAGAACTCCCTCGGGTAGTGGTGCGCCCTCCCGCAGTCGGCGCAGCGGCGCAGCAGGAGGCGGCCCCCGGCCGCCGCGTCCCAGTAGGGGCGCGTGAACTCGTCCACCTCCGGAAGGTCGTGCCGCACCGTGTTCACAGGAAGAGTCCGATCGCCGCGTCGAGGGACCAGGCCTGCCAACCCATGGCGAAGAGCGCGACGAGCGAGATGAGCGCCATCATCGCGTTCTGTCCCTGTTCGGCCCAGTCGTGGATCATCAGCACGAGGTAGAGCAGGTTCAGCAGCAGGCCGCCGACCAGGGCGATCGGCGTCAGGAAGCCAAGCACCAGGCCGAGCCCGAGGGCGAGCTCCGCGTAGACGACCACGTACGCCATCAGCTTCGGGCGCGGCCGCACGATCTTCTCGAAGCCCCCCTTCACGAACGGCCAGCGGTGCTTGCCCGCGACGTCGGCGGCCCACGCGATGCCGGTGCCGCGTTCGAACCAGCCCTTCTTGTCCTTGTGCCGCCAGCTCTCCAACCACCACAGGCCGAGGCCTATCCGGAGCACGGCGAGCCATTCGGCCCCACTGAGCCAGACGGTCTGCATCGGCAGCCCCCACCTCTCCCACTCGCTCGCCATCCGCGATCTGACGGTACGTCAGTTCACCGGATCGCCGCCGATCCCGCAAGGCCCCGGGGACGGCGGGCGGGACCTCAAGGTCGGACGGGACACCGGAACGGACCTTGCCGGAACGGACCTCGCCGGCCGGGCCAGAAGGCGGGGCGGGGCGGGGCGGGGCGGGGCGGGGCGGGGCGGGGCGGGGGAACGGAACCTCAGCCGGAGGAAGGGACAAGGGCTGCTCACGGACCGGACGCCATCCGGGTCCGACCCACTCCTGAGAGCACCGCCGAGCCCAGCACCTCGCCCCTCGGGCCGTCCCCGCGCACCCCCCCTTCCCACCCCCGTGATCGATCCGCAACCGATTCCCTCCTCGTCCGAGACCCATCAACACTGAGTGTCGATACGATCACTCCTCATGCCTGGAGTCCCCGCACCACCCGACCTGACCACCCAGCCCCGCCCCGTGTACGTGATCGGCGGCGGCCCGGGCGGGCTCGCCGCGGCGGCCGCCCTGCGGGCCCGCGGGGTCCGCGCGGTGGTGGTCGAGAAGTCCGAGTCGGTCGGCGCCTCCTGGCGGCAGCACTACGAGCGGCTCCGCCTGCACACCACGCGCCGCCTCTCCGCCCTCCCCGGCCTCGCGATGCCGCGCCGGTTCGGACGCTGGGTCGCGCGCGCCGATGTCGTGCGATACCTGGAGAAGTACGCCGAGTTCCACGAGCTGGAGATCGTCACCGGCGTCGAGGTGACCCGGATCGAGCGCGCACCTGACGGGGGCGGCTGGACCCTGCACGCCACCGGCGGGCGGGTGTTGAACGCCGGGGCCGTCGTCGTCGCCACCGGGTTCAACCACACGCCCGAGCTGCCCGAGTGGCCGGGCCTGGAGGGGTACGCGGGCCGGCTGCTGCACGCCGCCGAGTACCGGGAGCCCGGCCCGTACGAGGGCCAGGACGTCCTCGTCGTCGGCGTCGGGAACACCGGCGCCGAGATAGCCGTCGACCTCGCCGACGGCGGGGCCTCCCGGGTCCGGCTCGCCGTGCGTACCGCCCCGCACATCCTGCGCCGCTCGACGGCCGGCTGGCCGGCCCAGCGCACCGGGATCCTCGTACGGCGGCTGCCCGTGCGGCTGGTGGACCGGCTCGCGACGCTCGTCGCGAAGGCCTCCGTCCCGGACCTGTCCGCGTACGGGCTCCCGCGCCCCACCACCGGCCTGTACAGCAGGGTCCGGGAGGGGGCCATCCCGGTGCAGGACGTCGGCCTGGTCGACGCGGTACGGGGTGGCCGGGTGGAGCCGGTCGCCGCCGTGACGGGGTTCGACGGCGGCCAGGTCCTGCTCGCGGACGGCAGCCGGATCACTCCGGACGCGGTCGTCGCGGCCACCGGCTACCGCCGGACGCTGGAGGGCCTGGTGGGGCACCTCGACGTACTGGACGAACGCGGACGCCCGCGCACGCACGGCGCGGGATCCGGCACCGGCGCCGCGGAGCAGGCCCCGGGTCTGTACTTCACCGGGTTCAGCAACCCGATCAGCGGCATGTTCCGCGAGCTGTCCCGCGACGCCGAAAAGATCGCCAGGGCCATAGCCCGCCACCCCCACCCCTGACCGCCGCCCCGACCCCGCGCGGCCCCAAGGCCTGAGCCCGGCGCCAACGGCAGGGCCGTGGGCCGGCCCCGCAGGAGGCGGTCCCGGGCAGGGGGCCGGAGACCGGCCCCCTCGGGGGATCGTTGGTCGTGTGGTCGGTCGAGGCCGGTCTCTTACACTTCGCCGCGTGGCGGCTTGAGGCAGCTGAACGTCGCCCCGGCGGCCAGGACCGCGACGCCCGCCAGGAGGGCGGGCATGCTGGATGCGGGGTACAGGACGACAGCCCACGGCTGCGCTCCGCGGCCGCCGCTCTTCCATCCTCCGACGGCGAGGACCAGGGGGACAGCGGTGAGGGCCGGGGCGGCGATCCGGGCGCCGGTGAGGGGGTTGAGGACGAGCGCCAAGCCGAGGTAGAAGGCGGTATTCCGGCCGATCGCCAGGGCCACGGGGTCGGCGCCCACGAAGTGTCCGAGGACGGCCATGTTCAGGGCGAGGGCTGCGCAGGCGGCGGCGAGGGAAGTATCGAAGCGGTGGACGGCCCGCACGGCGACTGTTTCAGTGGCGTCCCGGGCGCGGCCGGTGAAGGCGAGCCATGTCACGGCGGGGATGACGGTGATCAGCGCGGCGAGAAGGAAGTGTCCGGCCCCGCCGACCATCGAGGGTACGGGCATGCGGCCCTGTCCGAATGCCAGGCCTGCGCCGGCCGTCACAGCGGTGACGGCGGCGAGGGTGGGGACGTTACGGGTTGCGGCCCACCAGTTCACGGGCCTGCTCCTTCAGGGTTCAGGGTCGGCTTCTGGTCGCAGCCGGTGAGCGCGGCCCGGTTCTTTTCGTACCAGGCGTGCTGACGGTCGGACTGCAGCGTGAGGACCTTCTCGGCGAGTTTTGCGTCATCGGGGGAGACGCGGCCCTGGACCGGCGCCGGGGGGGCTTGGGTGGCGACGGCGGTCAGCCATGCGGTGAGCGGTCCCCGGGCGGGAAACGCCGGGTAATTGTGGCTGGTTCGGGCGCAGTCGGGGATGGGGGGCAGGAGGGTGTGGGTGAGGTTGGCGGTGATGTCCTGTTCGCGGACCTGGCCTTTCCCTCCGAAGCCGGCCTGTCCGGGCTTCAGGTCACGGTTTTGGGTGAGGGAGGAGGGCACGGGAAGCCCGGCGTCTTTCAGGCGCCCGCCGTAGGTGCGGGTGGTCGCCGCTATCCGGGTGCGTCCCGGGGTCTCGGGCCACAAGCACACTTCCGGGACGCCGGCGGTGTCGCAGACCAGAGCATCGGGGTTCCGGTCGGCGACGGGGTCATAGTCCATGTTCACGACCAGGAACACCGAGGCCGCGGACGCGGCTACAAAGACGGCCGGAGGCTTCCAGCGGCCGGCCCGGGCGATCGCGAGGAGGCATGCGGTGATGATCCCGCCGGTGAACAGCAGCGGCGCCCACACGGCCACAGGGTCGATGACCGATCCGACGGAGCAGCAGCTGTCGTAGGCGCCGGCGACCAGGTGGCGGGGCCAGGGGGTGTCCCAGGATCCGGGGAACGCGGTCAGGCAGAACCCGGCGACCATCGCCAACGATGCGGCCGCAAGGTGCGGAAGACGGCCGCCCAGGAGGTATCCGGCCATCGTGGCGGCCGCCATAAGCAACGCGTAGACCACGAACATGCCCAGGTGGGAGAAAGACGGAAGCGTTCCCGCGGCCGAGACCGCGACACCGACCGCGATGAGCATCCCGGCAACACCCATGGCCCACACCGGGACCAGCAGCGGCAGCGCGATGGCGAGCCGGCTTCGGGAAGGAGTCTGCCCGAAGACGTTGCCCCGGCGCAGGCGTGCGCTTTCCCACGCTCCGCTCGCCGCGCACGCGGCCGCGGCGAACGGGATCGTGTAGGAGGCGCTGCCGAGGACGGAAGGCCCGTAGCCGCGGACCGTGCCCGTGGTGATCGGATCCGACAGGAGCAGCAAGACGTAGCCGGCGAGGAAGACGAGCATGAGTCCGGCGGAAGAGGATCGCAGGAGAGTGGCGATGCGCATCGGTCAGATTTCCCGTCCGACGAGCATCACGTAGGCGGCTTCGGCCTGCTCGCGTCCGCCTGTGGCGGCCGGTGCGAGGGCGTGGAAGTCGCCGGGGCTGCCCTGGAAGCAGATCTTGCCATGGGCGAGGACGGCCACGTGCGTATACAGGTCGGCGAGGTCTTCGGTCTGGTGCGTGGAGACGATCACCTGCACGCTGCCGACGAGGTCGTCAACGAGCTCACGGAACACCAAGCGCTGCGTGGGGTCGAGGCCGGCGGTCGGCTCGTCCATCAAAATCAGCTCACTGCGGTGGGTCAGTGCCCCCGCGATTCCCATGCGGCGGAGCTGCCCACCGGACACCTGGTGGCTTTTGCGCTCCGCGAGGCGGGTGAGGTCGACGCGGCGCAGCGCGTCCCCGGACGCTTTCCACGCCAAGTCCTTCGGCATGCCCTTGAGCCATCCCGCGTAGGCGACCTGTTCGCGTACGGTCAGCCCGGGCATGGGGGTGACCTGTTGGGGGATCCACGCCACGCGTTCGCGATAGGCGGCCAGATGCCGGCCCTTCGCAGTGCCTCCGGCGAAGGTGACCGACCCGGAGGTGGGGGGCAGGTGGGAGGCGGCGATGGCCATCAGTGTGGACTTGCCGGCACCGTTCGGGCCGAGGAGGACCGTTGCCCGCGCATCAATCCGGAGACTGAATTCATCGAAAACGGGTGTCTTCCGCCCGTACCGGAACGAAACATGATCAAAAATCAGGGCCATGGAGAAACGCACAATCCGCCAACCCACCGCCAGCGGGATGGCTTTGGTCGTGGGACAGTGGACAGGAGAGGGTCCCGGTGCTGAATCCACCGGGACCCTCCTACAACGTGTTCAACGACCGTACTACCAGGCGACCTTGACGTAGTCGACGGAGATGTACGTGCCGCTGGACACGTCCGTCAGCGCGAAGTAGTAGTTACCCCGGTCGTCCGGGTCGCCGTAGTCCACCCACCCGCAGTAGTTCGTCCGGGTCCCCTTGGAACGGTCCGGAGCGGAAGAGATGTCCTTCCACAGCCGCAGCCCGGCGTAGTTGAACCCACCGCCGCCGTCCGCGTGGCAGCCCTCGAAGTAGATACCCGTGTAGTCCCAGGTGCTGTTGTTGTCCCACCAGCGGTGCGACTCGTTACCCGCCCGCCACGAGTTGATGGACGACTCGAACTGTCCCTCCGCCGTCACCCCGGCGTGCGCGGGAATCACCGACACCGCACCCAGCAGCGCGGCGCCGGCCGTCGCCCCGGCCCACGACTTCAAACCGATCCTCACTCGTTCCCTCTCCCGTGTATCCGCACCGCCCCCACCGGGCGGCACCCGCCTGTCGAAAACCCGCCCCCTGATCAGGCTTGCGCCTACCAGGCGACCTTGACGTAGTCGATGTTGATGTAATCGCCGTTACCGACGTCCGTCAGCGCGAAGTAGTAGTTACCCCGGTCGTCCGGGTCGCCGTAGTCGACCCACCCGCAGTGGTTGTTCCGGGTGCCCTTGCTACGGTCTGGGGCACTGGAGACGTCCTTCCACAGACGCAGCGACGCGTAGTCGTAGCCCCGGTAGTCGTCATCCGACTGGCATCCCTCGAAATAGATGCCGGTGTAGTCCCAGGTGTCGTTGTTGTCCCACCAGCGGCTGGACTCCGTGGGAGCCGTCCACCACGAGATGTGGGACTCGAACTGGCCTTCCGCGGTGACGCCCGCGTTCGCCGGCGTGATGCCGCCGATCCCGAGGAGCGCAACACCTGCCATGAGACCGGCCGTTTTCTTATGCCGGGTACTCATCGTTTTCCCCTTCCCCTGCTCGCTGGCCCTGCGTGAGGGCATGACGGGGGGAGGAGACGTTGTGCGCGGCCTCCCCCCCGAGGCAGATCGAACGCTAACCGCGGAACACCCCATTCTGCGCCGGGTGTTCGAATATGGCTCGATTACCGCCCGGTCCCTACCGCCGCACAGGACAGGCCACATCCATGGCCACCGCCCCATCCACCCCACCCAACCCGCCGCAGCTTTGGCCGGGACCCGTCGCCTCGCACGGGAGTGTCATGAATCAGGTCACGAGCGCGGGCCGCCGGTACGGTCAGCCGGTATGACCATCGCTCGCTCCGTCGCCCCGTTGGTCGTGGCCGCCCTCTTCGGCATCGGCGGCGTCTGGCTGGTCTGGCAAGGGATCCGCGAGCACAAGGGGCTTGAGGTGGACCGGCGCCGGCGTCATCGCGCTGGGCCTGTCCTGAACGTTCTCGGCCGCTACGGCTTCGCCGCCTCCGTCCCGGCCGCCGGCGCCCTGCGGCCCCTGCGCGACCCGGACGCGCCGGGCTTGACGATGACGAGGACGGTGCGGAGGGCTGACGGCTTCCGTCGGCCGTGACCGGCTTCTCGAACCGTCCGCCACCGCGTCGGGAGGGTGGCCCGCGGGGTGCGGCGACGAGGCCGTGTTGCGCGTGCGGGAGGTCTCAGGCGTCGGTGTCGTCGCAGGCGAGACTACCGCCGAGGGTGCGGGACGCTTCGGCCTGGGCCAGCAGTTCCTGGGCCTTGGCCTTGACGCCTTCGATGGCGTCGGCGCCGGCGACGAAGCGCCGGGGCGGCTGCTCCTGGTCTGCGATGGTCAGCAGAGCGCGGGCGAGCTTGGCGGGGCCCTGCTGGCCGTTCATGCTCTTCCAGGCCTCGATGGTGGCGGTGGTGCGCTGGGCGTAGTCGTCGATGGTCGGCGCGGGCCAGATGGTGGAGCCGTCCACGAGGAGTTCGGTGCGGAAGAAGCCGGGCTCCACGACGGTGGTGCGGATGTTGCAGGGCTCGGCGTCGTAGCGCAGGGACTCCATCCAGCCCTCGACGCCGAACTTGGAGGCGCGTAGGCGACGCAGAAGTCCTGGCCGATCAGCCCGGCCGAGGAGGACAGGGTGATGATGTGGCCGTCGCGCTGCATGCGCAGGATCGGCAGGCCGGCGCGGGTGACGTTCATCGGGCCGGAGAGGTTCGTCTCGATCTGCCCGCGCATCTGGTCGGGGGTGATCTCCTCGAAGTAGCCGGCGACGAAGTTCCCGGCGTTGTTGATCAGGACGTGGATGCGCCCGAGACCAGCAGGTTGCCCTGCGGACCGCCCAGAATCTTCTCGACCTGCTCAAGCGTCTGTCGCCCCGATGTCAGGGGTAGGCCCGTGGGCTCGCGGTGAAGTCGCGGGGTCGGGCCGGGTGAATGCCTGCCGGCTGTGCACGAGCAGTTGCCGCATCCCCGGGCTGTACGTGTTCTTCCAGATCAGGGCGAGCAATGCGGGTGTATCGACATCATCGATGGTGCGGGCGGTGAGCCGGTCGCGGTAGCTTGCGGCCATGGAGTCGCTCAGGACGGCGACGGCGAGCCCGCGGGCGGCGAGGTCGGCAATGGCGTCCGCTGCGCTGGCCTGCAGAGTGATCGTGGGTTGGAGGCTCTGTGCGGCGCAGGCCTGGTCGAATACCGTGCGCAGGCCGGTGCCGGGCGGCATGCACACGATCGGGTAGGCGATCAGGTCGCGCAGGATGACCCGCCGCTGTCTCGCCAGAGGGTGCCCGGCCGGGACTGCCGCGACGAGCCGCTCGCTGATGAGGGTCAGCGAGTCCAGTCCGTCGGGGGTGGCGGTTGCCGCCCCGATGAGTGCCAGGTCGACGGTGCCGGTGCGCACCCCCTCGATGAGCCGGTCGGAGCTGTCCTCCAGCAGCGAGATCTCCACACCGGGATGTGCCTGGTGGAACGCGGCGAGGGCGTCGAACAGCGGGGTGAGGGTGCAGCCGATGACCATCCCGACGGTGAGGTGCCCCCGGATCAGGTCGGTCACCTCGCCCACCGCCTGACCGACTGCCCCAGCGGCGGCGAGTGCGGCGCGGGCGTGTTCGAGGGCGGCCCTTCCCGCGACGGTGAGGGTGACGGTGCGGGCCGACCGGTCGAACAGCTCGGCTCCGAGTTCCCGTTCCAGCCGGCGGATCTGGGCGCTGACGCCGGACTGGCTGATGTGCACCCGCTCGGCCGCCCGGGTGAAGTTCTGCTCCTCGGCGACCGCGATGAAGTACTCCAGCTGCCTCAGTTCCATGACTGCAGATTCTAGTTTCCAGAAGATTCATCTGTTGGAGTTCTGGCCGTTCGGCCGCCACGCTGGGAGGCGTCGAAGCCGGACGTCAGGAGGAATTCATGCCGGAGTACGAGAAGGCCATACGGCCCGAGGACATCACCCGCTTGTTCGTCGAACGATCCAACGCCGGTGACGCGGCCGGGGTCGCCGCGCTTTACGAAGAGGGTGCGGTGATGGCCTACCCACCCGGCGACCGGACGGTGGGCCGGGAGGCGATTGGTGCGCTGTGGGAGAGGGTGCTGGCCAACCGTCCCCGTTTCGAGCAGGAACAACCGCTGCCGACGCTGATCAGTGGCGACATCGCCCTCACCTCGACTCCTCCGAAGGACGGGGCCGGCGCCCGGGCGCAGGTCGTCCGGCGCCAGCCCGATGGAAGTTGGCTGCGCCTGCTCGACCAGCCCGAGTTCGTCCCGCCCACCCGCTGACCCCTCGCCTCCGCGAGTTCGCGGAACTGACGGATGTCGCGCGTGGCCTTGGAGGGGTCGGTGCCGTCTCGTCCGCCGGCCGGCCGGCGACAGCCTTCGCGCTGAGGCGGGCCTGGCACCAGCACAGGCGGCAACAGTTCCACCGCACGGCCGGATGCGGCGGCGACCCGGTGCCGACCCCCGGCCCCCGGCCCCCGGCCCCCCGCAAGGGACCCGCCCCACCCTGGCCGAAACGGGGGCTGGTCCCGGCGGCGGGGGTTCTGGCACCGTTCCACACATCACCTCCACCACCTTTCCTGCGCAGCCCCATTCCTGACGGCACGTCAGTTCAGTAATCTGACAGCACGTCAGTTATCGAGGTTCCCTCGATGTCATCGAGCAGGAGCGGGCGGAACGATGCTTGGATCTACTCACGGCACCCTCACCACCGACTTCCGCGCACGCGTCGAGGCCTGCGGGGAGACCCCCAGAACCGCCGTCCACTCCTCCGCGCCGCCGTCCGCCGAGGACGCCGTCGCGGTGGACGTCAGCGGGCGGCCCCTGCACGCCGACGTGCCCGACCTCGACCGGTTCTTCCGACCCGAGTCCGTGGCCGTCGTCGGCGCCTCCGACGCCGAGGGCAGGCCGAACACCGGCATCACCCGCCGGCTCATCGCCTGGGCCGAACGCGTCGGCGCCCGGATCCACCCCGTGCACCCCACCCGCCCCACCGTCTTCGGGCTGCCCTGCCACGCCTCCGTGGCCGACCTGCCCGAGGACGTGGACCTCGCCGTCCTCCTCGTCGGGGATCCGCTGCCGGTGATCGAGGAACTCGCCGAGACCAAGGTGAAGTTCGCGGTCGCCTTCGCATCCGGCTTCGCCGAGACCGGTGCCGCCGGCGCCGCCGCCCAGGCCCGCCTCGCGGCCGCCGTCGGCCGCTCCGGGCTGCGCCTGCTCGGCCCCAACACGAACCTCAACGCCTTCGAGGCCTTCCGCGACGACCTCGACGGCCCGGCCATCGCCCTGATCACCCAGTCCGGCCACCAGGGCCGCCCCGTCTACACCCTCCAGGAGCTCGGCATCCGCCTCTCCCACTGGGCTCCCACCGGCAACGAGGCGGACCTGGAGACCTCCGACTTCATCTCCTACTTCGCCGAGCAGCCCGAGGTCGGCGCCATCGCCTGCTACGTCGAAGGCCTCAAGGACGGCCGGTCCTTCCTCCTCGCCGCCGACCGCGCCGCCCGCAACGGCGTCCCGGTCGTCGCCGTCAAGGTCGGCCGGACCGAGACCGGCGCCCGGACGGCCGCCTCCCACACCGGGAAGCTGACCGGCGCGGACACCGTCGTCGACGCCGCCATGCGCCAGTTCGGCGTCATCCGCGTCGACGGGCTCGACGAGCTCCAGGACACCGCCGCCCTCCTGGCCCGGGCCCGCAGACCGCAGGCCGACGGGGTGGTCGTGTACTCCATCTCCGGCGGCACCGGCGCCCACTTCTCCGACCTCGCGACCGAAGCCGGCCTCCGCCTGCCCACGCTCTCCCGGGCCAAGCAGGACGAGCTCCACCAGTGGATACCGGAGTACCTGAACGTCGCCAACCCCGTCGACAACGGCGGCCATCCCGTCGGCGACTGGCGCGGCCGCAAGATCATCGACGCCATCCTCGCCGACCCGTCCGTCGGGGTCCTGATCTGCCCCATCACCGGGCCCTTCCCCCCGATGAGCGATCGGCTCGCACAGGACCTCGTCGACGCGGCCGAGCGGAGCGACAAGCTGATCTGCGTGATCTGGGGCTCCCCCGTGGGAACCGAGGAGGCCTACCGCACCACCCTCCTCGGCTCCTCCCGCCTGGCCACCTTCCGCACCTTCGGCAACTGCATCACCGCCGTCCGCGCCTACCTCGGCCACCACCGCTTCACCACCGGCTACCGCTCCCCCTTCGAGGACGCGCCCCGCACGCCCTCGCCCTCGTACCGCAAGGCGCAGGCCCTCATGCGGCCCGGCCAGCAGCTCAGCGAGCACGCGGCGAAGCAGCTGCTGCGCGCGTACGGGATCCGGGTGCCCCGGGAGCAGCTGGTGACCAGCGCGGCCGCGGCGGTCCGCGCGGCGGGCCTGGTCGGCTACCCCGTGGTGATGAAGGCCTCCGGGCCCCAGCTCGGCCACAAGACGGAACTCGGCCTCGTGAAGATCGGCCTGACCTCCGCGAGCCAGATCCGCGACGCGTACCGCGAGCTGACCGACATCGCGCGCTACGAGAACGTCCCGCTGGACGGCATCCTGGTCTGCCAGATGGTCGAGCGCGGGGTGGAGATGGTCGTCGGCGTCACCCAGGACGACCTCTTCGGCCCGACGGTGACGGTCGGCCTGGGCGGGGTCCTGGTGGAGGTCCTGAACGACGCGGCGGTCCGCGTGCCGCCCTTCGGCGAGGACCAGGCCCGCGCGATGCTCACGGAACTGCGTGGCCGCGCCCTGCTGGAGGGCGTGCGGGGGGCGCCGCCGGCGGACGTCGACGCGCTGGTGGAGGTCGTCCTGCGGATCCAGCGGATGGCGCTGGAGCTCGGCGACGAGCTCTCCGAGCTCGACATCAACCCCCTGATGGTCCTGCCCCGGGGGCAGGGCGCGGTGGCCCTCGACGCCCTCGCCGTCTGTCGCTGAATCCCGCACCGGCCCCCGGCCACCGGCCCCCCGGGCCTCCCCATCACGGGGCCCTTCACGAACGGGAGCGCACCCATGACCCGAGCACCCGAGGACGAGGTCCTCCACCGCACCGACAACGGCGTCTCGTGGATCACCCTCAACCGGCCCGAGGCCCTGAACGCCGTCACCTGGGACCAGCGCGAGCGGGTCATCGCCCTGCTCGCCGAGGCCTCCGCCGATCCCGCCGTCCGCGCCGTCGTCGTCACCGCCACCGGCAAGGGCTTCTGCGCGGGCGCCGACCTGCGCGGCGCGCCGGCGCGCGGCGAGCGGGTCGCGGGTGACGTGGCGCGCATGATCCGGCTCGGCGCGCAGCGCCTGATCACCTCCGTCCTGGACTGCGAGAAGCCGGTGATCGCGGCCGTCAACGGCACGGCGGCGGGCATCGGTGCCCATCTGGCGCTGGCGTGCGACCTCGTCGTCGCCGCCGAGACGGCGCGGTTCATCGAGGTGTTCGTGCGGCGCGGCCTGGTGCCGGACGGCGGGGGCGCGTACCTGCTGCCCCGGCTCGTCGGCCCGCAGAAGGCGAAGGAGCTGATGTTCTTCGGGGACGCCGTCCCGGCGGCCGAGGCCGCGCGGCTCGGGCTGGTCAACAAGGTGGTCCCGGACGGGGACCTGGAGGCGGCGGCCCGGGAGTGGGCGGAGCGCCTCGCGCAGGGCCCGACCCGCGCCCTCGCGATGACGAAGCAGCTGGTCAACGCCTCGTTGGAGGTGGACCGGGCGACGGCCCTGGCCGCCGAGGCCACCGCGCAGGAGATCAACATGACGACCGCCGACGCGAACGAGGGCGTGGCGAGCTTCGTGGAGCGCCGCACGCCCAAGTACCGGGGCGGCTGACCCGGCGCCGACCGGCCCGCGCGCGGCTGAACCCCCGCGCCCGTCGGCCCGGCGCGCGGCTGCGACCCCGCTGACCCCGCTGACCCCCGCGCCCGCCCGCCCGGCGCGCGGCTGCGACCCCGCTGACCCCGGCGATCCCGCCGACCCCGCGCCGGGCGCCCGGCGACCGGCTGCGACCGCCCCGGCGGATCCGGTTCACCCCTGGCGCGGGTTGGGCTTGAGCAGGGCGAACACGGCGCCGGCCGGGTCCGCCAGCCATGCGATCCTCCCGACGTCGGGTACGTCCGCGGCCGGCATCAGTACCGTCCCGCCGTTCTCCCGGGCCGCCCTCTCGGTGGCGTCTACGTCCGCCACGGCGAAGTACGGCACCCAGCGCGCCTCCTCGGCCTGCCCCTCGCCCAGCGGGGCGACCCCGCCGAAGGAGCCGTCCTCCTGGTCGCCGTCGGCGATGCTGAGCACGTGGTACGTCATCCCGGGCGCCTGCATCTCGGCCTGCCGCCACCCGAACAGCGAGGCGTAGAAGGCGATGTCGGCGGCCGGGTCGGGCACGTGCAGTTCCACCCACACCAGCGTGTTGTCGGCGGAGGCGACCTCGAACCCGGACGTCCTGCCGGACTCCCAGCACGCGAACTCCGCGCCCTGCGGGTCGGTGAACTGCGCCAGCCGCCCCTCCCCCATGACGTCCATGGGTTCCATCCGGACGCTTCCGCCGCCCGCCCGCACGCCTTCGGCGGTGGCCTGGACGTCGGGGGTCTTGAAGTGCGGCATCCAGGCGGACTTCGCTCCTTCCTCGGTGAGCTGCCCGAGTGCGGCGACGGTCCTGCCGTCCTGCTGGAAGAAGCCGTACCCGCCTGCCTCGGGTCCGGCGGAGACGAACCGCCAGCCGAACACCGCGCCGTAGAAGGCCGCGGCGGCGCCGGTGTCGGGGCTGCCGAGGTCGAGCCAGTTGGGCGATCCGGTACGGAAGTCGGTGCCGAGCATGGGTCCTCCGAAGGGGTGCGGCGGTCGCGGTGGGCGTGCGGTACGGCCCGCCGGCCACGATGCCGCCCCCCGGCGCGCCGGCGGTCGTACGGCCCCCCGGCGGGCCGGGATTCACCCGTACGGCCCCCTGCCCGCCCCGGGCGTCCCCTGCCGGGGCGGCAGTGCGCCCGCCCGCGTCAGACGCGGGAGCGGGCGCGGTCCAGTGCCGGCAGGAACTGGTCGTAGAAGCCCGTCTTGAGGCCGAGCGAGCGCTCCTCCATCTCCCGGAAGGCCGCGGCGCCGTCCTCGCCGGCGTCGGCGAGCAGCTCCCGCAGCCGGGTGGCGAGGCGGTCGGGGTGGTTGAGGGCGAGCAGGGCCGGTGTGGCGAGGGGCCGCGCCTTCGCGTCGTGCCAGTGGTGCGGGTAGTAGAAGAGCGACTGGCCCTCGCCCTCGCGGGTGAGCGTGGGCTCCATCCGCTCCCACAGCCGCCCGTACTCGACGGAGACCAGGATCTCGCCCCAGAAGCGCAGGACGGTCAGCAGCCGCAGGTCCGCGTCGGCGGGGGCGTCGGGCGTGCCCGCGTCGGTGATCAGGGCGAAGGTGTCGTCGATGATCCGTCTCGTCCGCGGTGTCGGCCGCGTACGGACCAGGGCCTGCCGGGAGACGCCGAGCGCCTCCATGTCCCGCGTCATGTCCTCGCGGTGCGAGGGGGTGTAGCCGTGGGTGTCGGGGTACTCCTCGCGCAGGATGAGCCTCGCGGTGCGCAGGGCCGTCTCGTCGCGCAGCAGGTCGATGGCGAGGTCGTAGGCGGGGGTGAAGGCGAGCGAGAGGAAGCGCCGCTGGAGGAGGATCGCGGTGAAGTCCTCGTCCGGGAGGAGTCCGATGTCCTCCAGGACCGGATGGCGCCGGTAGCGCTCGATGAGGTCGTCCTCGAAGGTGTCCAGTTCCTGCATGGCTGCTGTCCCTGCCTCTCTCTCCCGGATCACAGGCCGCGGTTTCTGTCGATCGACGTCCGCCAGTTGTTCAGGTCCACGGGGGCCCCGATGTCCCACAGGATGTCCAGTTCCTGCTGGATCTCTTCGCCCAGGACCGTGTCGGACCCGTCGATCTCGGTCTGGGTCGAGTTGATGGCGAGCCGGCCGTGGAGGAACGAGCTGACCAGGTAGCGCTCGTCGGTCTTGTACACGGCCGTCGAGGGCAGGGAGTTGTACACCCGGACCTGGAGCCTGGCCCGGTCCCCCGGCGCGAGCCGTTCGTGGACGGACCGCAGGGCCTCCAGGTTCCCCTCCACGTCCACCGCCCCGGCGCGCCGTCCGGTGCGCAGCGCCTCGTCGCGGAGTCCGGCGACGGGGGACTTCGGGTGCAGCAGCAGGATGCGCACCTCCACGTGCCGCTCGGTCAGGGCGGCCCTCAGGTCGTCCTGGAAGCGGTCGAGGTTGGGTATCCACGTCTGCAGGACGGCGACCTGGTGGCGCGCGCCCCGCAGGAGCTCCTTGAAGGTGGCGTCGGGGAAGCGCGGGTGCACCTGGACGAGGCCGCCGTAGCGGCCGCGCTGGAGGCCGCCGGCGAGGCCGTCGATGTCGAGTTTGGAGATCTGCGTGTTGATGTTGTCGAGCACCTTGAGGCGGTCGACCTCCATCAGGAGGAACAGGCTGACGGTGCTCAGGATGAGCAGTGTGATCTTCGGAAGCGTCCCTCCGGGGGCCATGCGGTCGAGCCATCCGAAGAGGTCGGCGAGCAGGACCGCGATGCCCGCCGCTGCCATCGTGCCCAGCGAGATCCGTTCGGCCCGGTAGCGAAAACCGTTGCCCATGAGCACCCCAGCCGTCGACGTCGTTGCCGGAAAGCCGACTGTACACAGGACTTCGCCGGAGCATGACTTAAGGTCATGTCGCTTGTCAGTGGCGCGAGTTGGGCTGCTCGAAGCGTTCACAAGCCCGCCTTCGACCAGCGGTTTTCGCGCGCGGGCTCCGACCTGGCCCCGCGCCGGGTGACGCACGGCCCTTCCCATCTGACGTACCGTCAGCTTCAATCACGGTGTGATGGGACATGCAGGGATGGCGGCCACCGTCGTCCGATACCTCAGGTCGGTCGGTTCCCCCACCTCCGCGTCGCCGGAGCCGGGCACCGAGTCCCTGGACGCGCTCCGGCGCCCTCACCTGCGGGCCGTCGGGGAGGACGAGCGCGCGCCCGTCAGCCCCGCCGAGTTCCGTTCGGTACTCGGCAACTTCGCCAGCGGGGTCACCGTCGTCACCGCCCCGCCCGGGGAGGGCGAGGAGGGGCCGGCCGGCTTCGCCTGCCAGTCCTTCGCGGCGCTGTCCCTGGATCCGCCCCTGGTGACCTTCATGGTGGCCCGCACCTCGACCACCTGGCCGCGCATCGCGCGCGCCGGGGTGTTCTGCGTCAACATCCTGGGGGCCGAGCAGGGCGAGCTGTGCCGCGCCTTCGCCGTCAGCGGTGCCGACAAGTTCGCCGGGGTGGTCCACGAGCCCGCCCCCGTCACCGGGTCCCCGCGCCTCGACGCCGTGCCCGCCTGGATCGACTGCCGCATCCACGCCGTCCACACCGGCGGGGACCACCTCATCGTCGTGGGCCGCGTCGAGGCGATGGGCGCGCCCGGCGAGGGCGCCCCGCTCCTCTTCCACCGGGGCAGGTTCGGCCGCTTCACCCCCTGAGCCTTTCCGCCCCCGACCCCATTCTGCGTAAGCTGCCGCGAGGCCGGGGCACTTCGGCGCCCCGGCCTCGTCGGAATTGTTCCGCTACACGGGGATTGACCTTGACAGAAGGTCACCATCAAGCAGGGCGTGCCCCGACCCGGCGCCGCGGAACGTCAGAACGTGAGGACGCCCCGCGCCACCCGGCCGTGGTGGGCGTCGTCCACGGCCTTGGCGAAGTCCTCGACCGGGTAGACCTCCGTCACCAGTTCGTCCAGCAGGAGCTTCCCCTGCCGGTAGAGCTCCGCGTACAGCGCGATGTCCCGTTGCGGGCGCGAGGACCCGTACCGGCACCCCATGATCGTCTTGTCCAGGTACATCGACGAGACGAGGAACGACGCCTCCTCCCGGAAGCCGGGCACCCCCAGCAGGACGGCCTGCCCGTGCCGGTCCAGCAGGTCGATCGCCTGCCGGATCAGCTTCACGTCGCCCACGCACTCGAAGGCGTGGTCCGCGCCCGTCGGCAGGACCTCCCGCACCGCCGCGCCCGTGTCCGCGACCGCCGAGGCGTCGATGAAGTGGGTGGCGCCGAACTGGCGGGCCACCGCCTCCTTCGCCGGGTTCGCGTCGACCGCCACGATCGTGGTGGCTCCCGCGATCCGGGCCCCCTGGAGCACGTTCAGCCCGATCCCGCCGGTGCCGATGACGACCACCGACTCGCCCCGGTCGACCCGGGCCCGGTTCAGTACCGCCCCCACGCCCGTCAGGACCCCGCAGCCGATCAGCGCCGCCGAGGTCAGCGGGATGTCGGCCGGGATCCGCACCGCCTGCACGGCCTTGACGATCGTGCGCTGCGCGAACGCGGAGTTGGAGGCGAACTGGAACAGCGGCTTCCCGCCCCGCGAGAAGGGCTGCCCGGGCATCCCGATGGCCGTGCGGCACATCGTCGGCCGCCCCCGGTCGCAGTCGGCGCAGGCGCCGCAGTTGGCGAGGGTGGACAGCGACACGTGGTCCCCCGGCACCACATGGGTGACCCCCGCGCCCACGGCCTCCACGACCCCCGCCCCCTCGTGCCCCAGTACCACCGGCGGCGGGAACGGGATCGTCCCGTCCATCACCGAAAGGTCGCTGTGGCACAGCCCGGCCGCCGCCACCGCGACCAGCACCTCACCCGGTCCCGGATCGCGGATCTCCAGGTCGTCGACCACCTGAGCCTGCTTGCCGTCGAACACGACGCCTCTCACCTGGGCTCCTTAGGCAGGCCGAGCACACGCTCGGCGATGATGTTCCGCTGGATCTCGTCCGAGCCGCCGTAGATCGTGTCGGCGCGGGTGAACAGGAACAGCCGCTGCTCCTCGTCGAGTCCGCGTTCGTACGGGAGTCCGTGCTCCCAGTCCGCCGGTCCGGCCGCCGCCACCGCGCCCCGCACCTCCACGGCCAGTTCTCCCAGCCGCCGGTGCCAGCCGCCCCACAGCAGCTTGGCGACGCTCGGCGCCCCCGGGTCGTCCTCGGCCCCCAGGGTCCGCAGCGCGTTCCACCGCATCGTGCGCAGCTCGGCCCACTGCCGTACGAGGCGCTCCCGCAGCACCGGGTCCCCGCCGGCGGCGCCCGCGGCGGTCGCCGCCGCGTGGGCGGCCAGGACGCGCTCCAGTTCCGCGGCGAAGCCGATCTGCTGGACCAGGGTGGAGACACCCCGCTCCAGGGCCAGCAGGCCCATGGCCACGGACCAGCCGTCGCCCTCCCCGCCGACGACCTCCGCCGCGACCGCGCCGTCCAGGAACACCTCGTTGAACTCCGCGGTCCCCGACATCTGCCGGATCGGCCGCACCTCGACGCGGCCCGGCTGGTCCATCCGTACGAGCAGGAACGACAGCCCCCGGTGGCGCCGGGACCCGGGCTCGGTGCGGGCCAGTACGAAGCACCAGTCGGCGTCCCGGGCCAGGGAGGTCCAGATCTTCTGCCCGGTGACGCGGAACAGCCCGTCGGCCGGGTCCCGGACCGCCGCCGTACGGATCCCCGCCAGGTCGGAGCCGGCGCCCGGCTCGCTGTACCCCTGGCACCACAGCTCCTCGCCGCGCGCGATGCCGGGCAGGAAGCGGTCCCGCTGCTCCTGGCTGCCGTACGCGATCAGGGTCGGCGCCAGCAGGTTCTCCCCGATGTGGCCGACCCGGGCCGGCGCGCGCAGCGCCGCGTACTCCTCGGCCCACACCACCTGGCCGGTGAGGGAGAGTCGCTGCTGCCCGTAGGCCCCGGCCGGGACGTCCCAGCCCTGCCCGATCCAGCCGCTCCGACCCAGCTCGCGCTCCCACGCGCGCCGCGCGCCGACCCCCTCGTGCTCGCTGCCCGGCCCGCCGAGGCCCCGCGCCTTCGCGTACGGGCCCACCAGGTGCCCGGCCAGCCAGGCGCGGGCGCGCCCGCGCAGTTCCTCGTCCTCGGCCCCGAAGCTGAAGTCCATCCGGTCGCGGCCCTCCCCTCCGGGTCCCGTGCCCACCTACGCGTTGGGGCGGTCCTTGGCGGCCGCCGCCCTGGCCATGGCGTCCAGCCGCGCCAGCATCGGCATCGGGTCGGTGCCGACCGTCCCGGGCAGGAAGTCGGCGATCCTCTCCGGCGTCCAGGAGCCCTCGGCGTACGCGGCGCGCAGCTCGCGCGGCTGGGCCCAGACGGCGATCTTCGGGCCGGCGATCGTGTAGACCTGCCCGGTGATCCGCTCGCCGCCGACGGCCACGGCCCGGTCGCTGAGCAAGTAGGTGACCAGCGCCGCGACGTCCTCGGGCTCGCCGATCTCCGTGAGCTCCATGGGGACGTTGGCCGACATGCGGGTGCGGGCGACGGGTGCGACGGCATTGGCCGTGACGCCGTACTTGGCCAGCCCGAGCGCGGCGGAGCGCACCAGCGAGATGATCCCGCCCTTGGCCGCGCTGTAGTTGGCCTGGGCCACCGAGCCCTGGTGGTTGCCGCTGGTGAAGCCGATCAGGGTGCCCGTGCCCTGCCGGCGCATGACGGCGGAGGCGGCGCGGAAGACGGTGAAGGTGCCCTTGAGGTGGGTGGCGACCACCGGGTCCCACTCCTCCTCGGACATGTTGAACAGCATCCGCTCGCGCAGGATGCCGGCCACGCACACGACGCCGTCGATGCGCCCGTACCGGGCGAGCGCGGTGTCGACGATGCGCCGGCCGCCCGCCATGGTGGAGATGTCGTCCGCTACGGCGACGGCCTCGCCGCCCGCCGCCACGATCTCCTTCACCACGGTCTCGGCGATCTCGCTGGTCGGCTCGCCGCCCTCGATGCCGACGCCGTAGTCGTTGACGACGACCTGGGCCCCCTCGGCGGCCGCGGCGAGTGCCACGGCCCGCCCGATGCCCCGGCCGGCGCCGGTGACGGCGACGACCTTGCCTGCCAAGAAGTTCCCCATGCCCGGCCCCTTCCCGCGTTTTCTGACGGACCGTTAGATTCTATGGGCAGTCGGATACCGCAGCACAAGCCCCCGTTGCCCTCCGCCTCCACAAGGAGCTGATGAGACCCGTGAGCCTGCCCGCCGAGTTCCACGACATCGCCAAGCGCGTCAACAACTGGGGCCGCTGGGGCGCCGACGACGAGATCGGCACCCTGAACCTCGTCACCGACGAGGTGGTCCGGGCCGCTGCGGCCGAGATCCGCACCGGGCGGCGCGTCCCGCTCGCGCTCCCCCTCAAGGAGGACGGCGTGCAGGCCGGCATGATCCCCGGCCGGATCAACCCGCTGCACACGATGGTGCAGATCAACCAGGAGATCTTCGGTCCGGGCACGGTGGCCTGCAGCGACGACGCCGTGACCATGGGCCTGCAGGCGGGCACCCACTGGGACGCGCTCACGCACGTCTCGCACTCGGGGCGGATCTACAACGGCCGCCCGGCCGCCACCGTCACGGCGCACGGCCGCGCCGAGTTCAGCGGGATCGACAAGGCCGGGCACATCGTCTCGCGCGGCGTCCTGCTGGACGTGGCGCGCGCCAAGGGCCTGGACCGGCTGCCGGGCGGACACGCGGTGACCCCCGAGGACCTGTCCGAGGCCGAGGAGTTCGGCGGGGTGAACGTCCGCGCGGGCGACATCGTGCTGGTGCGCACGGGCCAGATCCAGGTCTACCTGGCGGGCGACAAGCACGGCTACGGCTTCCCCTCCCCCGGGCTGTCCGTCCGCACCCCGCAGTGGTTCCGCGCCCGCGACGTGGCGGCGGTCGCGAACGACACCCTGACCTTCGAGATCTTCCCCCCGGAGATCGAGGACCTGTGGCTGCCGGTGCACGCGCTCGACCTGGTCGAGATGGGCATGCACCAGGGCCAGAACTGGAATCTCGAAAAGTTGTCCACAGCCTGTGCAGAAGAGAACCGGTACGCGTTCCTGCTCTCCGCGATGCCGGAACCCTTCGTCGGCGCGGTCGGCACGCCGGTGGCCCCGGTGGCCGTCCTCTGACCGCCTGGGAGAGCATATCCCCGTGGACATCGCGGAGTTGGTGCTCAAGTACGTGGAGGCCCTGGTGTGGCCGGCGGTCACGCTGCTGCTCGTCTGGGGGTTGCGCTCCCACATCCGGGAGGCCATGGGGCGGATGACCCGGGTGGAGACGCCCGTGGGCTCGCTGGAGTTCGAGGCCGAGGCGGCGGCCGTACGCGACACCCTGACCCGGAATCCGTACGGGGCCGCCGACCCGGCCCGGGACCCGGGCGCCGCGCTGCCCGCGTTCGGGCACCCGCAGCAGCGGCGCCCCGGCACCGCCCACCCGTGGACCCCGCCCCGGACCGACCCCGAGCCCGGACGGAGCACCGGTCCCGAACCGGAGCGGAGCACCGACCCCGGCGGCGGCCCGGAACCCAGTCCCGCCCCCGAACCCGAGCGCAGCCCCACCTTCGATCCGTCGGGCTGGGTGTACGGGCGCCCGCCGGGCGGGGAGGAGGGGACGCAGGACCGCCGGGCGTCGTACCGGCCCGCGCGGCGGCTCGGCCCCTCGCGCGCCCGGCCCGGGGCCGACCACTGGACGGCGCGCTTCGCCGAGGCCCGCCTCACCGCCACCCGCGGCCTCCCGCTGCCCGCCCTGACGCGGGCCTGGACCACGCTGGCCGAACTGTCGGAGCGCACCCTCGCCGACCGGACGGGGGCCAACCGCCCGCCGGCCCCGGCGCCGATGGAGGTCGTCGACGCCCTCGAACGGCTCGGACTGCCCGCCACGATCACGGGGACCCAGCGCAGACTGCACACCCTGTACCTGTGGGCGACCGGCACCGAGCGGGAGGTGGTGGGGGTCGACGCCGCCCTGGACTTCGTGGACGGCTGCGCGCTGGTCGCGGACGCGGTCCGGGCCTGGGGCCGGGAGACGGAACGGGATCGTTCCCCGGTCGGCGGACGATGACCTGCGGGTGGCGGCGTACGCGCATGCGCGCCCCGAGCACGGCACGGCAGCCGCCACCCCACGACCCGCACTCGTCAAGGCAGGCCCTTGGCGTCCCCTCGCGTCGAATCGCTCCACACCAGGGTGATCAATGGGTGACGTACCGTCAACACCTCGTTAGAGGTACACGCGCGGTTCCCGCGTCGGAGTGCGAACATCCGGCGGACTGTCGCAAGCATGGTCCGCCGCCGCCTTCTCGGCGCGGTCGACCTCGCACCAGATGCGTTTGCCCGCCCCTTCGCGCTGCCAGCCCCAGCGGTCCGCCAGGCCGTCCACCAGCTCCAGACCGCGCCCGCCGGTGTCGTCGCCGGCGGCCTGACGGCGGGCCGGCGCCCGGTCGCTCGCGTCGGCCACCTCGACCCGCACGCCCGGCTCCCCGAACAGCATCCGCAGCACGGCCGGACAGCCCGTGTGCACGACCGCGTTCGTCACCAGCTCGGAGATCAGCAGGATCAGCGTCTCGGCGAGCGGCTCGTCGTCCCCTATGCCGGAACCCGCCAGCCGGGACCGGGCCCACCGGCGGGCCCGGCCGACCTCGGCGGGATCCGGTCCTACCTCCAGCTGAACCTGAAGCACCTGCACCGCTCACACCATCCGAACCGGCGGACACTTCGCCTCGCGACAGGGTGGGATCACCCAACGTGATCCCCTTGCCGAGCAGCATGGTTGACGTACAGTCACCACAACAAGCGCTTCGGGCATATTCCCGCGCGAAGGCGTAGGCGTGGTGCATACTGTGCGACGCTCACGCCGCTCAACCGCTCGCATTCGTGGGAGCGTACCGGAGCGACCCCCTGCCGCCGGCTCAGAACGAGGCGGGCGAAGGACACAAACCGATATCAACTCTCCGTAATCGGACATGCGTCCCGCGTTGTCCCTCCCGCATCCTCATGTCACACCGAGCTACGGCCGGGAGCCCTCGCCGCGACGGCGGCTACGAGGCCGGCAGCTCGGCCGCGAGCAGCTCCTCCGCGTCCGCGGCGGTCCACCACTGCTCGGCCCGCACCCAGGCCCGCTTGAGGTGCAGGTGCACGTCCGCCTCCCAGGTGAAACCCATTCCGCCGTGCACCTGGAGGCAGTCCCGCGCGTTGCGCACGGCCGCCTCGTCCGCGAGGAGCTTGGCCGCCGCGACCTCCCCGGCGCCGACGCCGGCACCGGCGCCGTCCGCGACGACTCCCGCACCGGCCGCGGCCTCCGCCGTCACCGCCGCCGCGTAGACCGCCGTACGGGCCACCTCCGCGCGTACCAGCATGTCCGCGCACAGGTGCTTGACCGCCTGGAACGCGCCGATCGGCTGCCCGAACTGCTCCCGCTCGCCCGCGTACCGCACCGCCAGCTCCAGCGTCCGCAGCGCGCTCCCGACCTGAAGGGCGGCCGTCAGCAGCGCCCCGGCCCCGCGGTACGCGGAGCTGTCCCCGGCCGCCGCCACCCGGTGCAGCGGTGTCAGCGGGTCCGCCGAGCGCACCGGCTCGCCCGCCGGGAGCGCCGGGGCGCCCAGTACCGCGTCCGCCTCCCCGAGGTGGGCCACCAGACGCTCCCCGAGGTCGAAGGCCGTCACCACGGCCGTGCCCTGCGCCGCCCCCGGGACCACTCCGGCGGCCAGGTGCGTGGCCACCAGCGGCCCCGGCAGCAGCGCCCGCCCGGCCTCCTCGAAGAGGAGCGCCGCTTCCGGCAGGCCCAGCCCGGCGCCGCCCTCGGCCTCCGGCAGCCGCAGCGCGAAGAACCCCGCCCCGCCGAGCTCCCGCCACAGCCCGCGGTCCACCGCCGCTCCGCCGTCCACCGCCGCGCGCAGCGCCTCGCGCCCGTACCGCCCGGACAGCAGGTCCCGCACGCCCGCCCGCAGGTCGCGCTGCTCCTGGGTCAGCTGGAAGTCCATGCCCTCACCGGCCCTTCGGGAGGCCGAGGATGCGCTCGGCGACGATGTTCCGCTGGATCTGCGAGGTGCCCGCCGCGATGGTGTAAGAGAGCGACGAGAGCCGGTCCGGCACCCATTCCTCCTCCAGCGAGAGCGCACCCGCCCCCAGCACCTCGGCGGCCGTGTCGTACAGCTCCTGGCGCGCGTGCGAGTACGCCAGCTTGAACACGGAGCCGCCGGTGCCGGGGACCCCGCCGGAGCGCTGCGCCTCGCTGACGTTCCACTGCGTGAGCCGCCACAGCGCGCCGAACTCCCCGTACAGCCGCCCCAGCCGGCGCCGCAGCACCGGGTCGTCCCAGCGGCCGTTCGCCCGGGCCGTGCGGGCGAGCTCGCCCAGCGTGCGCCGGCAGGCGACGACCTCGCCGACGAAGGCGGTGCCCCGTTCGAAGGACAGGGTGACCATGGTGACGCGCCAGCCGTCGTTCTCGGCGCCGACCCGGTCGGCGACCGGGACCCGTACCTCGTCCAGGAACACCTGCGCGAACTCGGTGGACCCGGCCAGCGTGCGCAGCGGCCGGACGGTGACCCCGGGGGCGTCCATCCGCATGGCGAGCCAGGTGATCCCCCGGTGCTTGGGGGTGTCGGCGGTGACGGGACTCGTGCGCACCAGCAGTTCGCACCAGTCGGCGACCTCGGCGTGCGAGGTCCAGATCTTCGATCCGGAGATCACGTACGCGTCCCCGTCGCGGACCGCCCGCGTGCGCAGCGAGGCCAGGTCGGAGCCGGCGTCGGGCTCGCTGAAGCCCTGGCACCACACCTCGTCGCCGCGCAGTACCGGCGGCAGCCAGCGGGCCCGCTGCTCCGCGGTGCCCTCGGCGGCGATGGTCGGGCCCGCGTGCAGCAGCCCGACGAAGTTCGCGCCGACGTACGGGGCCCCGGCGCGCTCGGCCTCCTCCAGGAAGATCAGGTGCTGGGTCGGGGTGGCGCCGCGGCCGCCGGCGTCCACCGGCCAGTGCAGTCCCGCGTACCCGGCGTCGTAGAGCCTGCGCTGCCAGCCGAGGTCGTAGGCGCGCCGCCCGGGCCAGTCGTCGGGGGACGGCCGGGGGGGCAGCTCGGGCAGCGTCTTGGCGAGCCATGCGCGCAGGCGGACCCGGAACTCCGTCTCCTGCTCCGTGTAGGTCAGGTCCACTGGCGGGCCGCCGCGCCGTCGAAGCGGGCGTCCTTGTCGAGGTCGAGGCCGAGCATGCGGATGGCGTTGCCGCGCATCAGCTTGTAGACGGTCCCGTCGTCGAGGCCGGCGACGTGGTCGAGGGCGACCTCCTTGGTGTGCGGGAAGGTCGAATCCACGTGCGGGTAGTCGGTCTCGAAGGTGGCGTTGTCGCGGCCGACGACGTCGAGCGAGGCGATCCCGTGCTTGTCGCGGAAGAAGCAGCAGAACATCTGCCGGTAGTAGTACGTGGACGGCGGCTCGGGGATCAGGCCGCGGACCCCGCCCCAGGCGCGGTGCTCCCGCCACACGTCGTCGGCGCGCTCCAAGGCGTAGGGGATCCAGCCCATCTGGCCCTCGCTGTAGGCGAGCTTGAGCGTCGGGAACTTCACCAGGACCCCGCTGAACAGGAAGTCCATCATCGAGGCCATCGCGTTGTTGAAGCTGAGCGAGGCCTGCACGGCGGGCGGGGCGTCGGGGGAGGCTGCGGGCATCTGGGAGCTGGACCCGATGTGCATGTTGACCACCGTGCCCGTCTCCTCGCAGACGGCGAAGAAGGGGTCCCAGTACCCGGAGTGGATCGAGGGGAGTCCGAGGTGGGTCGGGATCTCGGAGAAGGTGACCGCGCGGACGCCGCGGGCGGCGTTGCGCCGGATCTCGACGACGGCGAGGTCGATGTCCCACAACGGGATGATGCACAGCGGGATCAGCCGGCCGCCGCTGTCGCCGCACCACTCCTCGACCATCCAGTCGTTGTAGGCGCGGACGCAGGCGAGCGCCACCTCCTTGTCGTGGGCCTCCGCGAAGGTCTGCCCGCAGAAGCGCGGGAAGGTGGGGAAGCACAGGGAGGCCTCGACGTGGTTGAGGTCCATGTCGAGCAGTCGCGCCTTGGGGTCCCAGCACCCCCGGCGCATCTCCTCGCGCGTGATGCCCTCCAGGGTCATGTCGTCGCGGTCGAAGCCGACGGCGGCGATGTTGCGCTTGTACGGGAACTGCAGGTCCTCGTAGATCCACCAGTCGGTCGGGGGGCCGTCGGGGTCCATGGAGATCACGTACCTGCCGCCCGTGTACTCCAGATCCCCGATGCCCGCGGTGAGTGCCCTGGGGCCCCGGTCGCGGTACTTGGCGGGGAGCCAGACGTCGAAGAGGTGCGCGGGTTCGATCACGTGGTCGTCGACGCTGATGATCCGAGGCAGTTCCTGTTCCATGACCGTCTCCCCAATCTGATGGATCGTCAGAAACAAGCTAGACCCGCCACCCCTGGACCGACAAGCGCCGGAGCCCTACGCTCTGCGCTTGATCTGACTATCCGTCAGCTACAGCGGGGAAGGGGAGGTCCGGGACATGACGGACACCGCGACAGAACTGAGCCGGTCCGCGACCCTGTGGGAACTGATCTCCCGCCGGGCGGCGCTGACCCCGCACGCCACCGTCCTGATCGAGGCCGCCGACGCCCCGGCGGACGACCTCGCGGACGCTCCCGCGGACGGCGACCCGGCCGCCGACCGCCGGCTGACCTTCGGCGAGCTCCGCGACCGCTCCGCACGCGTCGCCGCCGGCCTGTACGCCAGGGGCGTACGCCCCGGCACCGTCGTCGCCTGGCAGCTCCCCACCCGCATCGAGACCGTACTGCTCTCGGTCGCCCTCGCCCGCATCGGCGCCGTCCAGTCCCCCGTCATCCCCTTCTACCGGGACCGCGAGGTCGGCTTCGCCCTCCGGGAGGCGAAGGCCGAGTTCTTCGCCGTCCCCGGCGTCTGGCGGGGCTTCGACTACCCGGCGATGGCCCGCCGGCTCGGCGCGCGCGGCGTATTCGAGGCCTACGCCGACCTCCCCGACGGCGACCCGGCCGTCCTGCCCCCGCCGCCCGCCTCCGGGACCGACGTGCGGTGGATCTACTGGACCTCCGGCACCACCTCCGACCCCAAGGGCGTGCTGCACACCGACCGCTCCCTGATCGCGGGCGGCTCCTGCCTCGCGCACGCCCTGCGCCTGACCCCGGCCGACGTCGGCTCGATGGCCTTCCCCTTCGCGCACATCGCCGGGCCCGACTACACCGTGATGCTGCTGCTGTACGGCTTCCCCGCGGTCCTCTTCGAGAAGTTCGCGATGCCCGACGCCCTGGCCGGCTACCGCCGCCACGGGGTCACCGTGGCCGGCGGCTCGACGGCCTTCTACTCCATGTTCCTGGCCGAGCAGCGCAAGGACCCCGGTACGAAGATCATCCCCACCCTGCGGCTGCTGGCGGGCGGCGGCGCCCCGAAGCCGCCCGAGATCTACCACGCGGTCGTCCGCGAGCTGGGCTGCCGGCTGACCCACGGCTACGGCATGACCGAGGTCCCGATGATCACGATGGGCGCCCCCGACGACACCGACGAGAAGCTCGCGACCACCGAGGGCCGCCCCCCGGCCGGCATGTCCATCCGCATCACGGCTCCCGACGGCACCCCGCTCCCCGCCCGCACCGACGGCGAGGTCCGGCTCCTCGGCGAGGCCGTCTGCCAGGGATACCTGAACCAGGAGCGGACCGCCGAGGTCTTCGACGCCGACGGCTACCTGATCACCGGCGACCTCGGCCACCTCACCGAGGACGGCTACCTGGTCCTCACCGGCCGCAGCAAGGACGTCATCATCCGCAAGGGCGAGAACATCTCCGCGAAGGAGATCGAGGACCTCCTGCACCAGCTGCCCGGCGTCGCCGACGTCGCGGTCATCGGCCTCCCCGACCCCGAGCGCGGCGAACGCGTCTGCGCGGTTGTCGAACAGCCCCCCGGCGCAGCCCCGCTGACCCTGCACGGGCTGACCTCGTACCTCCGCGCCGAGGGCCTCGCCCCGCACAAGCTCCCCGAGCGGCTGGAGGTGCTGGAGTCCCTCCCCCGCAGCGAGGCCCTGCGCAAGGTGCTGAAGTACAAACTCCGCGAACGCTACGCGTGAGCGGGCCCGTTCAGCCGCTCGCCCCACCCCGGCGCACCCGGTCCGCGGTCATGGTCCGGCACCGGGACGACACCACGCATCAGCACACGGGGGCACGGCATGAGCAGGACCGCGCACGAGAACCGACGCCCGGGCCGCACCAGCCGCAACGGCGCCGGCCCGGCCCGATGGCCCCCGCGGCGGGGCCGTCGGCCCGGGCGTCAGAGGCGGCTCAGCGAGGCCGCCGCGAAGAGCACGTCGCGGATCGCCTCCCGGTCGCCGTGCTGGCCCGCGGCCGCCTCCTCCGGGGAGATGTGCCCGGCGGCCAACTGGCAGAACTCCAGGCCGTCCAGCGCGATCTCGGCGACCGTCCGGTCCGGCGAGGGCTTCGCTCCCGGCGAGTCCAGTGCGATGTCCCAGCCGCCGCCGCCCGCGCCCTCGATCTCCAGGTGCAGGGTCCGTCCGGGCGCGCCCGCCGCGACCAGTCCGCGTGCCGGGGCCGCCAGCCCGGCCCGCCTGCGTTCGGCCAGCGCGCCCGGGAGCAGCCGCGCGGCCAGGTCGATCATCCGGTGCAGGTGGGGTGCGGACGGCGGCTCGTAGGGATAGTCCACCGCCTCCGCGATGTCCCAGGCGTGCACCCAGCACTCGAAGGCCCGCTCCAGGAAGGCGTCCCCGAGCGGCAGCGAGAAGCCGCTGTAGTCGACGGCCAGTTCCGCCACGCCCCGGCCGGCGAAGGACACCGTGCGCACCAGCGTGTGGCTCTGCTCCCGCCACGGCTCGCGAACCTGCCGGGTGGTCGGGTACGCCGACGCGTTCCAGAAGTGCTCCGTCCGCGCGGCGGGACCGCCCGGCGGCGCACCCGGCCCCAGCGGGTCGTCGAGTCCGAGCGCGGTGGCCACCAGCCCGTCCACCGTCATCAGATGGCCGATCACGCCCGCGACCGTGGTCCGCCGGGAGGCGGGACGCTCCTCCTCGAACCACTTGAGCCGTACCGAGGTGTGCCACTCCGAGTCCCCGAAGTCCTGGAGCAGCGCGTCGAGCCGGGCCGTCTCGGTGTCGTACGGGTTCGCCCACACCGGCACCGGGATCCGGGCCGGGCGCTTGCCCAGGCAGTCCTCCAGCACGCGCGAGCGCAGCAGCGGCTTGAGGTCGAGGGTCTCCTCGGGATGCAGCAGCCCCACCGCGTCGCGCAGCCGCAGCGCCTCCTCCGCGCAGGGCGCGCACTCGGTGAGGTGGTCCTCCACCGCCTGCGTCTCCTGCGGGGAGCACGCGGCCAGCGCCCACGCGCCGAGAAGCGACTTCAGGACGGCGTGCGAGGGCGGCGGCTCCGGCAGCGGCACCGGTGCGCGGCGCGGGTCGAGGTCGTCGGCGGCCCCGCGCGGACCCGGTATCCGCGCCCGGCCGACGGGTCCCCGGTACGCGCCGTACTCCTCGCTCGCGTCGTTCTCTTCGTATCCGTCGTCGGGTGACTCGGCGGGGCCGTTCATCGCGGACTTCCGTATCCGGGCTGGGCGGCGTCCTCCTGCGGGAGGGCGTTGGCGGTCGACAGCAGCTGGAGCCCGAGCCGCAGCCGGCGGCGCGCCTCGTCCTCGCTGATCCGGAGGTCGGCGGCGGCCTGCCGGTAGTCGCGCCGCTTGAAGTAGGCCAGTTCGAGCGCGGCGCGCAGCGGGGCGGGCATGGACGTGACGATGTAGTCCGCGCGGGCGGCCGCGTTGGCGCTGCGCACCTTCTGCTCCAGCTCCTCGCGCGAGCCGCGGCCCAGTTCGGCCTGGCGCAGCCGGGCCACCGCCTGGCCCTGGGTGATGCGGGCGACCCAGGAGCGCATGGAGCCCTGCTTGGGGTCGTAGGCGTCCGGGTTCTCCCAGATGTACCCGAACACCTCGCGCGTGATCCGGTCCGCGGCCTTCTCGTCGCCCAGCACCCGGTGCGCCAGGCTGTGCACGAGCGAGGCGAAGCGGTCGTACAGCTCTCCGAGCGCGGCGGCCTCGCCGCGGGCGAGGCGCTGCTGCATGCGGCGGTCCCAGCGCGGTGGTACGTCCTTCGGCATATCTGCCCCCAGCCGTGTGTCGACGCATCGAATGTAGTCGGCACTCGGCCCCGCGCGCCCGTTTTGGGGGAAGCGGGCACCGGAGGCGGACCCTGCGTGATACGGAGGTGGCGGTGCGTCAACCCGGGGCGGGGGGCGGCACATGGCACAGGTGTACGCGCCCCACCGCGCTCCCCGTGCGCGGGTTCGATGCGGCCGCCTCCTTGACCACTTCGCTTAACGCGCAGGCCACGTAGGCCTTACGCTCCTGCCTTGTCTGGAATCTGTACCCACCGCACACGTGAAGGCGGAACGCCGAACATGGACAGCTCAGAATACGAGCGCAAGATCGCCGCCCGATTCGCCACCTTCGACCAGGACGGGTCCGGTTATATCGACCGGGAGGACTTCAGCGCGGCCGCGAAGGCCGTCCTGGCCGAATTCGGTACGACGGCCCGGTCGGCCAGGGGCCAGGCCGTCTTCGCGGGCGCCGAGGCGTTCTGGCAGGGGATGGCCGGGATCGCGGACGTCGACGGGGACCAGCGGGTGTCCCGCGAGGAGTTCATCACGGGCGCGGCGAAGCGGCTGCGGGACAGCCCGCAGCGGTTCGCGGAGATCGCCCGGCCGTTCCTGCGGGCTGTGATCGCCGTGGCGGACGAGGACGGCGCCGGCGCGACGCCACCGGCGACGGCACGGGTCCTGCGCGTCCTGGGCACCGCCCCGGACCTGGCCACGCGGGTCGCGGCGGCCCTGGACACCGACGGCGACGGCCGTATCTCGGAGGACGAGATCCTGGCGGCCTTCGCGGCCTACTGCGGCGTGGAAGCCCCCGACGCGTAACGCCTGCGGCGCGCTCGAAGACCCCCGCGCACCGGCTCCGGCAGCAAGATCCAGCCCCGCCGGCGCTTGCGGCGCGGGGTCCGCGGCGGTGCCCCGGCACGGGGGTCCGGGGGCCACCGGCCCCGGACGGCTCGCGGGGTCGCGGGCTACGCGAAGACGACCGTGCGGCGCCCGTTCAGCAGCACGCGGTGCTCGCTGTGCCACTTCACGGCCCGCGCCAGCGCCTGGCACTCCACGTCCCGACCGATCGCCACCAGCTGGTCCGGGGTCACCTCGTGCCCCACCCGCTCGACCTCCTGCTCGATGATCGGCCCCTCGTCCAGGTCGGCCGTCACGTAGTGCGCGGTCGCGCCGATCAGCTTCACGCCCCGCGCGTGCGCCTGGTGGTACGGCTTCGCGCCCTTGAAGCTGGGCAGGAAGGAGTGGTGGATGTTGATGATCCGCCCGCTCAGCGCCTGGCACAGGTCGTCGGACAGCACCTGCATGTACCGCGCCAGGACCACCAGCTCGACGTTCTCGGCGCGCACGAGTTCCAGGAGCTCGGCCTCCGCCGCCGCCTTCGTCTCCTTGGTCACCGGAATGTGCACGAAGGGGATGTCGTACGAGCCGACGAGCTCCGCGAAGTCCGTGTGGTTGGAGACGACGGCCGCGATCTCCACCGGCAGCGCGCCGATGCTCGTGCGGAACAGCAGGTCGTTGAGGCAGTGGCCGAACTTCGACACCATCAGCACGATCCGCATCCGGTCTTCGGAGCGGTGGATCTGCCAGTCCATCTTGAACGATTCGCCGATCGCGGCGAAGCTGGCACGGAGCTTCTCCAGGGTGACGGCCGGTTCGGCCTCGAAGTGCACCCGCATGAAGAAGAGGCCGGTCTCCCGGTCTCCGAACTGCTGGCTGTCCTCGATGTTGCAGCCGGTCATGAAGAGGTAGCTCGACACGGCGTGCACGATGCCCTGCTTGTCGGGGCAGGACATGGTCAGGACGTACTGGGACTGGGGCTGCGGGTCGCTCATGACCGCACAGCCTTTCACACCGCGCGCGTGAGGATGCTCAAGACCTCCAGCGAGCGCGGCCGGACGTCGGGGTCGTCCCCGTCCGCCTCGGCCAGCCGTACGTGCGCCTCGCGGGCGGCGCGCACCGCCTCGGGCCACGCGTGGTGCTCCAGGTAGGCGGAGACGGGCGCGTCCGGGCCGACCTGGTGCAGGATCCGCAGGACGCGCAGGACGGCCAGGTCGACCAGGGCCGCCTCCTGCGAGTCGCGGAAGATGGTGCCGACGTACTTCTCCGCCGACCAGCTGTCGAGCCAGGTGTCCTCGACGAGCCGGTACACGGCGTCGGTGACGTCCCCGTAGCCTTCGGCGCCGGCCAGCCACGTGTCCTCGTGGAAGGCCGGATCGGAGAGCATGTGCAGCGCCGAGCGCACGTTGCTGCGCCAGCGCCACCACGGCATGTCGTTGAGGGGCATGCCGCCCATGGTGGAGGAGCGGCCGCCGCGGCGGGAAGAGTTCTTCGAACCTTGGGCGAATGTCACGCTTTCGATCGTACGTTCCCGTTCCCCGCGATCTTCAGGCGGATGCGCGCGCGTTCGGCACCGGCAATTCACCTGGACGTCACCGAATGTTGTGCACCCCTCACTCTTGAGTTACCTCCGGAGCGGAATGGTGCGTGGACATGACCGAATGGCGACGCGCAGCAGCCCTCTCCCGCACCTTCCTGGCCACGGCGACGGGCGCGTGTCTGCTCGTCGGGTGCGGGGCACTCCCCGGGGGCTCGGGGGGCTCCGGGGGGCCCGGCGGCACCCTCACCGTCATGACCTTCGCGCCCGAGGACACCCAGGCGACCAACATGCCCGGAATGCCCGGCATGGCCAAGGCCTACGAGCGCTGGATCAACTCCAAGGGCGGCCTGGGCGGCCGCAAGCTGCGCGTGCTGACCTGCAACGAGAAGAACACGCCCACCGGCGCAGCCGACTGCTCCCGCAAGGCTGTCGCCGAGAAGGCCGTCGCCGTCGTCGGCTCCTACAGCCAGCACGGACGCGCCTTCATGGCCCCGCTGGAAGCCGAGGGCATCCCCTTCATCGGCGGATACGGGGTCTCCTCCGAGGAATTCCAGTCCACCCTCTCCTACCCCGTCAACGGCGGCCAGCCCGTGCTCCTCGCCGGCGCCGGGCACCAGCTGGGCCGCGCCTGCGGCCAGGTCGCCCTGGTGCGGCCGGACACCCTGGCGGGCGACTCGCTGCCGGTGCTGCTCAACTCCGGCCTGCGGGCCAACCAGATGCCCGACGCCTCCGACATCCGGGCCGCGGAGGACTCGGCCGACTTCGCGCCCCAGGCCCGCGAGGCCCTGACCACGGCCACCGCGGGCAAGGAGAAGGGCTGCGTGGCGGCGGTGCTGGGCGAGCGCACCGAAACCTTCTTCGACGCCTTCCGGCGGGCCGACGCGCAGCGCAGGAAGCCGCAGATCTCCTCGGTGCTGGGGAGCGTCAGTCAGTCCCTGGTGGACCGCACCGGCGGCAAGGAGAGCCCCTTCGAGGGCGCCTACCTCACCAGTTGGTACCCGGTCTCCTCCGATCCCCTCTGGGAGCCGATGCGCAAGGTGATCGCCGACCACGCCTTCGGTGACGACACCGTGGACCCGGACGACAGCGGGGCGCAGACCACCTGGATCGCGTACACGGTGCTGAACCAGATCGTGAGCCGCTTCGAGGAGGGCGAGGAGGTGACCGCGCGCAAGATCTCGCGCCGGCTGAACCAGTCGGAGGCCGTACCGACCGGCGGTCTGACCCCGGACCTGAGCTGGCGCTACCAGGACATGCGCGCGGTGGCCGGCTTCCCCCGCATCGTCAACGGCCGGGTGACCTTCCAGGTCGTGCAGGCCGGCCGGCTGGTCGCCCAGCAGGGCGAGCAGACCATGGACATGACCCGCACGCTCGAACAGGGCCCCCGCGCGGCCTGACCGCCGCGCGGGCCGCCCCCGTACGGCTCACAGCTGGGACTTGTCCCGCTTGGTGAGGGAGTACTTGGCCGCGATGGTGTTCCACATCGTCGCGGCCGACTCCTTGGCCTTGGTCGCCTCCCCGCTCGCCTTGTTGCCCTCGGCGGCGTTCTTGGTGGACTTGGCCCTGCCGTCCTTGCACTTGTCCTCTTCCACGTCGTCCGCCCAGGCCGCGTAGCTGTTGTCGGCGTCCGCGGAGGACTCCCAGGCCCGGGTCAGCGCGGCGGACAGTTTCACGTGGTCCGGGAGCTTGTCCAGCTTCAGCTCCTGGAGGCGGGTGACGAGCTCCTCCCGCTGGCGCGCCGCGTCACGCAGGTCACCGGCCGCCTGGCCGAGGTTCTTGCAGCTCTTGATGTCCTCGACGGCCTTGATCACCGCGTCCCGGCTGTCGTTGCTGTCGGCGAGGAGCTTGTCGAGCTGGACGGCCTGCGGGCGGCCCGGATCGACGGGCGCCTCTCCGGCGGGCGCCGCGCCGGCTGTGCCGGTTGCCGGTGCGGAGGCCACCGCGCCGGGATCGTTGTTCTGCGCCTTGCCGTCGCCGAGCAGAGAACCGACGCCGAGGCCGACGACGGCCAGTCCGATGACCACCGCCGCGATGATCCCGGGCGAGATCCTGCGCGGGCCCTCCGGATGCGGGGGCGGGGGCGGCTGCGGCGCGAACTGCTGCTGCGGATGGGGCTGGTGCTGCGGGTACTGCTGCTGGCGGGGCGGTACGGGCCCCTGCCGGCGCGGCGGGTAGGGCCGCCCGGGGGGCTGCTGCCGCAGCACCGGCTCCTGGATCGGCGGCAGGTGCTGGGTGTGGCCCGCGGTGTCGGCGTCGTCCCGGAACAACCCGTCGAACTCGGCGGCCGGGACGGGCGGAATGTACTGGGTCGCCGCCTCGTCGTGCGCCGGAGCGGCCGGCACCGGCGGAATGAACTGGGTGGCCGCCTCGTCGTGCGCCGGAGCGGCCGGGACGGGCGGGATGTACTGGGTGGCCGCCTCGCCGTGCGTCGGAGCGGCCGGGACGGGCGGAATGAACTGGGTGGCCGCCTCGTCGTGCGCCGGAGCGGCCGGCACCGGCGGAATGAACTGGGTCGCCGCCTCGCCGTGAGCCGGAGCGGCCGGCACCGGCGGAATGTACTGCGTCGCCGCCTCGGGCAGTGGCGGGTAGCCCTGGCCGTGCGGGTCGCCCGGCCCCTCGTATCCCGGGCCCACCACGTGCCCGTACGCGGGCGCGGCCTGCGGCGGCTGCTGCTCCGGGTGGGGCTGCTCCGGGTAGGGCTGCGGCGGGTAGCCGTACCCGGGAGCCGCGTGCGGGTACCCGTACGCGGCCCCGCCCGGCGGCGGGGGCGACTGCGGCTGCGACGGCCCGGGCGGGACCGCGTCCTGCGGCCGCGCGGCCTGCTCGTACCACGGCCGGTCCGGCTCGCCGGGCTGCTCCGGATGTCCGGGCGCCGGGCGGGCCGGGTCCGGACCCCACGGGGCACCCTGCTGGGGGGCGCCCCCTTGTCCGCTCTCCGTCACCGGGACTCCTTCTCCGACCTGTCCGAACCTACGGAACCGTCGGATCACGCTACCCCGTCACCCGGCGCGACCGTCAGGCCACCCGTGCCTCCAGCCTCGCGCCGAACTCCCGGACCGCCGCTTCCTCCCGGTACGGCTCCAGTCGTGCCCGGAAGTCGTCCAGGTACTCCGCGCCCCGGTTCGAGCGCAGTTCGGACAGCAGGTCCGCCGCCCTCGCCGCCGTCTGGCAGGCCTGCTCCACCTCCCGCTGCTGCACCTGCGCGGTCGCCAGCAGCAGCAGCCCGATCGCCCGGCGGCGCGCCTTCGTCTCCGGGAGGCCGCGCAGGGCCTCCTCCGCCCGTTTGCCCGCCGCCTCGGCCTGGCCCAGATCCCGGTGGCAGTGCGCGAGTTCGTCCGCGAGGTACGCCTGGTCGAAGTGGCGGATCCACACCGGGTCGTCGCCCGCCTCCGGCTCCGCCCGCTCCAACGCGGTCACCGCCCGCGAGGACAGCACCGCCGTGGCCCGGGCGTCCCCCAGCAGCGCGTGCCCGCGCGCCTCGGCCGCGTAGAACATCGCCTCCACCCTCGGGGTGACCTGCCCCCGGGTGCCCTCCTGGGCGGCGCGGGCGAGTTGGGCGATCTCGCGCGGGTTGCCCAGCTCGGCGGCGAGGTGGCTCATGGACGCGGCGAGGACGTAGCCCCCGTACGCGCGGTCCCCGGCGGCCTGGGCCAGCCGCAGGGCCTGGATGTAGTAGCGCTGCGCCAGACCGGGCTGGCCGGTGTCCACCGCCATGTAGCCGGCGAGCTCCGTCAGCCGGGCGACGGCCGCGAACAGCGCCCGCCCCACCGGCTCCCGGTACGAGCCGCCGATCAGCCCGGACACCACGGAGTTGAGGTAGTGGACGACCACGGGCCGCACGTGCCCGCTGCCGAAGCGGTGGTCGAGTTCGGTGAGGGCCTCGGTGGTGGCCCGCACCGCCTCGACGTCGGACATGCCCACGCGCGCGCCGCCGGTACGGGCCACCTGGCTGTCGGCGCCCGTGATCAGCCAGTCCCGGCTCGGCTCGACCAGGGCGGACGCGGCCACGCTTGAACCCGCCAGGAAGTCGCGGCGACCGACGTCGCTCCGCCACAGCTCGCTGACCTGCTCGATGGCTCCGACGACGGTCGGGGAGAACTGCAGGCCGACCCCGGAGGCGAGGTTCTTGCCGTTGGCCATGCCGATCTCGTCGATGGTGACGGCCCGGCCGAGTTTGCGGCCGATCGCCTCGGCGATGATGCCGGGCGCCCGGCCGCGCGGCTGCTGGCCGCGCAGCCAGCGGGCCACCGAGGTCTTGTCGTAGCGGAGATCGAGGCCGTGTTCGGCCCCGCACATGTTGACCCGCCGGGCGAGCCCGGCATTGGAGCACCCGGCTTCCTGGATGAGCGCCTGCAGCCGTTCGTTCGGCTGGCGGGCGACGAGAGGCCTGGCTGCCATGAAAACCCCCTGGGGCCGCGGGTGATCAGTGGTAATGATCACTTCCCGCCTGATGTGCGGAGAATCTTCCGCTCTGCGTCTTGTCGTTACCCAGCGACCGCGCCCCGGCCTCCTACGCGCCCCCACTCGTGCATCGGTGCGCCCCGTGTGCAGGATCGATGCTCCGCCCACCGGCCGGTTTACGCCCGTAACCCGAGGTGACCCGTGGAGTTGTGATGGGCGTGGAAGAGACCATCGTTGTCACGGAGACCGCACCCATCCCCAAGCAGCGCGGCGAACAGCTGCTCGACCATGCCGTGCGGTACGCGGAGGAACGGCACTGGGACGTCTTCGCGGGCACCTGGCTGGAGGCCGGCGACGGCTGCGAGCTGTGCTCCTGCGGAGAGGCGGACTGCGGGGCGCCCGGCGCGCACCCGGCGGTGAAGGACTGGGCGGCCCAGGTCACCGGCAGCGCGGTACAGGTCCGGCGGGTCTGGGGCAAGAACCCCGCGGCCTCGATCCTGATGCCGACGGGCCGTACGTTCGACGTGCTGGACATCCCGGACGGCGCCGGGTTCCTGGCCCTGGCGCGGCTGGAGCGGATGCAGCGCACGCTCGGCCCCGTGGCCCTCACCCCCGGCCACCGGATGCTGTTCTTCGTGCTGCCGGGCGCCGGGGCGAAGGTGCCGGACCTCGTGCGCACGCTGGGCTGGTCGCCGAGCGCGATCGACCTGGTGACGCGCGGCGAGGGCGAGTACGTGCCGGCCCCGCCCACCCGGTTCGGGGGCCGGGGCTCGGTCCAGTGGGCGCGGCGGCCCACGCCGGCGAACCGGTGGCTGCCGGACACCGAGGAGCTGATCGACGCGCTGGCCTACGCGTGCGGCAGCGAGGCGGCGGCGGAACGCAAGCGGCGTCAGGCCTGACCTCCCGGAACTCATGACATAAGTAATGGTCCGACCCTCTCCCCCTCCTCCTATGGTGAGGAACGAACGACCACGGGGACAGAACGGGAGGCGGGCGCGTGCCGGACCAGGGTGAGGCGACGGGCGGGACGTACGTGGCGGGGGGCGCGGACACCGCGCCGCCCGCCGTGCGGGTGGAGGGTCTCTGGAAGCGCTTCGGCGACCAGGTGGCCGTCGGGGGGATCGACTTGGAGCTGCCCGCGGGCCGGTTCATCGGCCTGGTGGGCCCGAACGGCGCGGGCAAGACCACGACGCTGTCGATGGTGACCGGGCTGCTGCGCCCGGACATGGGGCGGGTCCTGGTGGCCGGCCACGACGTGTGGGCGGACCCGGTCGGGGTGAAGTCGCGGATCGGCGTGCTGCCGGAGGGCCTGCGGCTCTTCGAGCGGCTGTCGGGACGCGAACTGCTCGGCTACATGGGCCGGATGCGCGGACTGCCGGGCGAGGAGACCGACAAGCGGGCGACGCAGCTGCTGGAGGTCCTCGACCTCGCGGGCTCGCAGCACAAGCTGGTCGTCGACTACTCGACGGGCATGCGGAAGAAGATCGGCCTGGCCGCCGCCCTGCTGCACAACCCCGAAGTGCTCTTCCTGGACGAGCCGTTCGAAGGCGTCGACCCGGTATCGGCACAGACCATCCGAAAAGTGCTGGAACGATACACCTCGTCCGGCGCCACGGTCGTGTTCTCCTCCCACGTGATGGAGCTCGTCGAGTCGCTGTGCGACTGGGTGGCCGTCATGGCCGCCGGCCGGATCCGCGCCGCGGGCCCGCTGGCCGACGTACGCGGCTCCGCACCCTCCCTCCAGGCCGCCTTCCTCGAACTGGTCGGCGCGCACGGGCGGGACGCGGCCGGGGACTCCCTGGACTGGCTCGGCGGGGCGGCGGGACGATGACCACGGCGACCACACCGGCCACGCCGGCCACCGCCACTCTTCCCGTACCCCTGACCCCGCTCTTCGTCCGCCTCAAGCTGTCGCTGCTGCGCAACGGCCTCAAGGGCTCCTCGAAGCGCAAGGCCGTCTGGTTCACCACGCTGGCCTTCGCGCTGGTCGTCGGGTTCTTCGTCACCCTGGGGCTGGCCCTGCTGCGCGGGAACGCGCACGCGGGCACCGTCGTCGTCCTGCTGGCCGCGATCCTGGCGCTCGGCTGGACCTTCATGCCGCTGTTCTTCGCCGCCGGGGACGAGACGCTCGACCCGAGCCGGCTGGTGATGCTGCCGCTGCGGCCCCGTCCCCTCGTACGGGCCCTGCTCGTCTCCTCGCTGGTCGGCATCGGGCCGCTGTTCACCCTGTGCCTGGCCGTCGGCTCGGTCGCGGCGGTCGCGCGGGGCGCGGCGGGGGTGGTGGCCGCGGTGGTGGCCGTACCGCTGCTGCTCCTGGGTTGCGTGGCCCTGGCCCGCACGGTGGCCACGGCCAACGTGCGGCTGCTGACCAGCCGCAAGGGGCGCGACCTGGCGCTGCTCAGCGGTCTGCTGATCGCGGTCGGCGCGCAGCTCGCCAACTTCGCGAGCCAGCGCCTGTTCCAGACGGGCGGCCTGGCCCGACTGGAGCCCGTCGAGGCGGTGGTGCGGTGGCTGCCTCCGGCGACCGCCGTCGGCATGGTGGACTCGGCGAGCGAGGGCGCGTACGCGCGGGCGGCCGGTCAACTGCTGCTGACGCTCGGCGCCCTGGCCCTGCTGCTGTGGTTCTGGGAGCGCGGCCTGACCAAGCTCATGGTCGCCCCGGACGGCTCGACGATCGCGGCGGCCGAGCCGCGCGGGGACCGGGGCACGGGCGTCTGGTCCCTGCTGCCCGGCGGACGCACCGGCGCGGCCGTGCAGCGCACGCTGCGCTACGCCGTCCGCGACCCGAAGACCAAGTCCGCGTTCGTGACCGCGCTGGCGCTCGGTCTGATCATCCCGGTCTTCAACGCCCTCCAGGGCACGGGCTCCGTCTACCTCGCCTGCTTCGGCGCGGGCATGCTCGGTGTCCAGATGTACAACCAGTTCGGACAGGACACCTCGGCGTTCTGGATGGTCGCGCAGACCATCTCGACCACGCGTGACGCGTACGTCGAACTGCGCGCCCGGGCCGCCGCGCTGTCCCTCGTCACGGTCCCGTACACGGTCTTCGTGGCGGCGGTGACGGCCGCCCTGATCGGCGACTGGTCCGGTTTCCCGGCCGCACTGGGTCTGTCGCTGGCCCTGGTGGGGGCGATGCTCGGCACCGGGGCCGTGGCCTCGGCGCGCTTCGCCTACTCCATCCCGTCGGACGGAGCCTTCAAGAACGTCGCCCCGGGCCAGGGCGGGCTCGCCTGGATGGGCATCTTCGGCGGCATGCTGGTGGCGGCGGTGATCTGCGCACCCGTGATCGCGCTGGCGATCTGGACGGCGGTGACGGACCGGCAGGACATCGGCTGGCTCGTACTGCCGCTGGGCGTCGCCTGGGGCGTGCTGGCCACCTGGGCGGGCCTGCGGCTGGCGGCGCCGGTGGTGGTGCGCAAGCTCCCGGAGATCCTGCTGGCGGTGAGCAAGGGCTGAGGCCCGCGGCCGGCCCGGACCGGCGCGGATCGGACCGGACAGCCCAGCCCGGCCCGGCCCGGCGCGGAGGGCGTCCGGTCCGGGCCGGTCGGTTCCAGGTCGCCGGACGGTGTCGAGGGGCTCGGAGGGGCGGGGTGAGGGCCGGTCAGGCCCGGGGGGCGCGGGCGCCGATGCTGTCGAGGAAGGGCTCCAGGGCAGCCCGCCAGGCCTGCGGCTGGTCGTAGTGGAGGTAGTGCCCGGCGTCGGGGATCTCCGCGTACTGGCCGCCCGGCAGGACGCGGACCATCTCCTGGGCCTCCGCCCGGCCCAGCTCGCCGTCCAGGCCGCGGACGACCAGCGCGGGGCAGCGGACCTGGGCCAGCTCCTCCCAATGGGCGTCGTGCACCCAGGTCTCACGGGCCGTCAGCATCTGCTGCCGGGAGAAGAGCGGACGCCAGCCGTCCGGGGCCTCGTGCATGACCTCGGCGAAGAAGGCGCCCCGTCCGGGGTCGGGGCGTTCCACCCGGGGGTCGTCCTCGCCGAACCACCGGCGGGCCGCGTCCTGGGTGGGGAAGGGCAGCGGCCAGCGGTGGAACCAGTCCGCCCACTCCTGCTGGGAGGCCTCGCCGAGGGCCGAGGCGCGCATGTCGCAGATCACCAGGGCCTCGACCAGGTCCGGGCGGCGGGCGGCCAACTGCCAGGCGGTGAGGGCTCCCATGGAGTGGCCGATGAGGGTCACGGGGGCGAGGCCGAGCTGCTCCACGACCGCCTCGGCGTCGGCCACGAAGGCCTCCCGCGTGTACGGGCCGGCGGGCGGGCGGTCGCTGTGGCCGTGACCGCGCTGGTCCAGGGCCACGACGCGGCGGCGCTCGGAGAGCCAGCGGGCGGTGCCGGCCCAGTGCAGGGCGCGGCCCATCAGGCCGTGGAGTAACAGCACGCCGGGCAGCTCCGTGCCCGTCGTCCGGGGCTGCGGCCCGGCCTGGGGCGGGAGCCCGGGCCGGGGCTCGGCGCGGGCTTCGCGGAATTCCCAGGCGGCCAACCGCACGCCGTCGGCTCCCGTCACATCGATGCGCTGTATCACCGCAGATGCACCCCCTTCGCTCCCGGCCAGAGTATCGAACCTGCATTCGAAAACACGGTTCTCTCCGCCAACACCGCTCTTTCGAGTGACCTTGCTCAAGGATTGACCGCCGCTGCCGATGGAGATCCTTTCAACAGGGAGGCGGGCCGATCGGGGAAGACGGTCCGCCGGGGATGACCTTGAGAGCTCGGGGCTCCAGGTCGACAGGGGAGGACCGGTCCCGGCGCCGCGAGGCGCCGGGACCACCCACCACCAGGGACGGGCTCAGGATCAGCGCTTCGCCACGAAGACGTGGGAAGCGATCTCCACCTCCAGCTCGGCGGCCTCGCCGCCGCTGCCGACCAGCACCCCGCCCGGCGACTCGGTCACGCTCACCACCGAGCCGGGCTGCACGCCCGCCCGCCGCAGCGTGTACATCAACTGGGCGTCCGTCTGGATGGGCTCACCGATCCGGCGGACGACCACCGTCTTGCCCTCGGTGCCCGGGTCGAGCTCGGCCAGGCTGACCATCCCGTCCTCGATGAACGGGTCGGCCTCGGCCTTCTCACCCAGCTCCTCCAGCCCGGGGATCGGATTCCCGTACGGCGACTCGGTCGGGTGGCGCAGCAGCTCCAGCACCCGCCGCTCCACCGCCTCGCTCATCACATGCTCCCAACGGCAGGCCTCGGCGTGCACCTGCTCCCACTCCAGGCCGATGACATCGACGAGCAGGCACTCCGCGAGACGGTGCTTGCGCATCACCCGCGTCGCCAGCCGGCGCCCTTCCTCCGTCAGCTCCAGGTGCCGGTCGCTCGCGACGGCCACCAAGCCGTCGCGCTCCATCCGCGCCACCGTCTGGCTCACCGTAGGGCCGCTCTGATCGAGCCGCTCGGCGATACGGGCGCGCATGGGGACCACACCTTCCTCTTCCAGCTCAAGGATGGTGCGGAGATACATCTCCGTGGTGTCGATCAGTCCGGACATTCGTGCCCCTCGGATTGCGTGCGCTGGCCCTGCCCCCAATTCTGACGCATTGGGCCGACAACCGTCCCGTGGCGGGCGTCAAGGGCCGTCCTGGACATCTCCGGCGGAACTTCCGGGTGATCGCCCGGAAGATGTCCTGGAGATCACGGGAAACGACGGGAAGATCGCCCGCACGATCGCCGGACCGCTCCACCGGGCCCCCGGCGGTCCACCGCGCAGGGCCCGGCCCGGGATTGACGTCCGTATTGACACGCGCTTGGTCCAGACCGCACGGTGAGCGGCGGACACGGACCCCATCCCACCCCCGGAAGGCCATCGGCGTATGAGCGAGAGCAAGCTGGCCGGTCAGTTCTTCGACGCCGCCATCGGCCTGCTGGAGCGGGTGCGGGACGAGGAGTCCTCGCGCATCGCGGAGGCCGGGTCCCTCGTCGCCGACGCCGTCGCCTCCGGGAACCGGCTCTTCGCCTTCGGCGCCGGGCACTCCTCGCTGCCCGCCCAGGACGTGGTCTACCGGGCCGGCGGACTGGCCCTGATGAACTTCCTCGCCGTTCCGGGCACCGTCGGCATCGACGTCATGCCCGCGACGCTCGGCAGCGCCCTGGAGCGGGTCGACGGCCTCGCCGGCGCCGTGCTGGACAGCAGCCCGGCCTCGGACGGCGACGTCCTCGTGATCATCTCGCTCTCCGGGCGCAACGCCCTGCCGGTCGAAATGGCCATGAACGCCCGCGCGATCGGCCTCAAGGTCATCGGCGTGACCTCGGTGGCGTACGCGACGGACACCAAGTCCCGACACGTCTCCGGCACCTTCCTCAAGGACCACTGCGACGTCGTCCTCGACAGCAAGATCTCCGTCGGCGACGCCGAGCTGAGCGTCGACGGCATCGACGCCCCCTTCGCGCCCGCCTCCACCGTGGTGACCAGCGCGATCATGCAGGCGGTCATGGCGGCGGCGGCCGGCGAACTCCTGGCCCGCGGCGTGGAGCCGCCGCTGCTGCGCTCGGGCAACGTCGACGGCGGCCACGAGTGGAACGGCCGCGTGATGCAGGAGTACGGCGACCGCATCTTCTTCCGCCACTAAGTGCTGTGACGGCAGGGTCCACCGGGTTTGCGAAGCCCGGCGGACCTTTCCGGCCGCAGCACTAGCCGCGGGCGGCCAGGTCCAGGTCGGCCGCCACGCGGGCCGCCACTTCCTCCGCGTACGCCGCGTCCGCGCGCTCGAAGGCGGGCCGCGAGGGCCCGCGCAGGAAGGTCAGGGCCCCCAGGGTCCGCCCGCGGCTCCGCAGGACCGTGCACAGCGCGTGCGCCGCGCCCCCGGGCCACTGGCGGGCCCGTGCCCACTCCGGGTCCGCCTCCCCGCGCGGAGCGCTGCTCCGCACCGAGCCGATCCGGTCCAGCGCCTGCAACGCCGGGTGGCCGGCTTCGTAGCGCACCGGGAGCGGCCCCGGCCCCGACAGGGCCGGCGGGGACGCCAGGGACCGCACGAGCCTGCGCCGTCCGGGCTCGGCCGCGGGGTCCCGTGCGTCCAGTACGTCCAGCAGCGCGTGCTCGGCGAAGCCCGCCAGCGCGAAGTCCAGCCGTACCGCCGCCGCCTCGCCCGGATCCTCGCACTCGGCGGCGGCCCGCCCCGCGCGGTGCAGCTGGTGGGCCCGGAACCGCAGCTGCGCCGTGTCCGACTGCGCCTGCCGGGACTCGGTGACGTCCTGGAACAACCAGCCGACCCCGAGCGGTACGGGCTCCTCCGCCAGCGGCGAGGCCAACCGCAGGAACCCGCACCGCAGGCACCGCCGCCGCACCCCCTCGGAGGTGCGGATCGACACCCACAGCTCCACCGGCGCGGGCGGCGCCCCCTCGGCTAGTACGTGCTGGAGGGCTCCCTCCAGGTCCTCCACGCCCTGGCCGAGGAGTTCGCCGAGCGGGCGCCCGAGCAGCGCGGTGCGCCCGGCCCCGAGGGCGCGGGCGGCGTGGGCGTTCACCACGGCGGGCCGCAGGTCGACGTCGACCAGGACGACGCCCCACGAGGCGTCCTCCATCAGCGCCTCGCTCAGGGCGATGGACCGCTCCAGGTCGATCTGGGCGTGCACCTCGCTGAACGCGCAGTAGACCCCGGCGGGTTTCCCGTCGGCGCCCGGCACCGCGGCCGACTGCGTCCGTACGAGGACCCGCCCGCCGTCCTTGGTCAGCAGGGGGAACTCGTGGACCTGCCGGCCGGGCGCGTCCTGGGCCGCCATGAGCCGGTCCTCGACGTCCTGGGCGTCGGCGGCCCGAACCGCCCACCCCGCGAACCCCTTGCGACCCACGGCCTCGGCGGCGGGCCAGCCCAGGATCCGCTCGGCCTCCCGGTTCCAGTGGGTGATCACGCCGTCCGAGTCGAACGCGCACAGGGCGGCGTCCATCCCGTCCAACAGCGCTGCGAGCAGATCGTCGGCGGCGGTCTCATGACGTCCGGAAGCACTCACCTGGCACCCCCCGCAGGTGTTCGCGTGTGCGGCACGTCAGATCATTGAACTGGAACGTGACGCACCCCACACCCCGTTCCTCCGAATGCCCCGGAATGATCCGGTTCGACATGGGTCCGCCCCGGTCCCGGCCGGGAAAAAATGGTTGTGTCCCGCGCGGAGGGCTCCTAGGCTCTGTCGTACACGAGAAGGGAGGTGGTTCCCGAAATGTACGGAAACCGGACGCGTGAGGTGGCTGCGGGCTAGCGCCCGTCGTCGCACGCACCTGTGCGGTGCCCGGCGGGATCGCCAGGCGCCAATCCCAAGCAGTCACCCGACCCGCGGGCTCGCCGGTACGTCCGGCCGGCTCCTCTCACTGCAGGAGAGGAACCCGAGCCCGCGGGTCGTCTGCGTCTGCGCCCCCGCGCGGGCACCGCTCCGGGCCCCGCAGCCGGGGCCTCGCCGAGGGCGGCGCGCCGGGCCTAGGGGCAGAGGCGCTCCAGGCGCCACTTCTCGGAGAGCTCGCTCTCGCGGGCGTACCGCAGCCGGTCGTGGAGCCGGTTCTCGTGCCCCTGCCAGAACTCCACCTCCCGCGGGGTCACCCGGTAGCCGCCCCACTCGGTGGGGACCGGCACCTGCTCGCCCTCCGGGTAGCGGGCCGCGAGCTCCGCGTAGCGGCGGTCCAGTTCCGCGCGGGAGCCGATCACGGCGGACTGCTCGCTCGCCCACGCGCCCAGCTGGGAGCCGTGCGGACGGGAGCGGAAGTACGCCGCCGTCTCGTCGCGGCCGATCCGGGCGGCGGTGCCGGTGACGGCGACCTGGCGGGCGATGGGGTGCCACGGGAAGAGCAGCGCGACGTGCGGGTTCTCCGCGAGCTCGCGGCCCTTGCGGGAGCCGTAGTTGGTGAAGAAGACGAAGCCCCGCTCGTCGAACTGCTTCAGCAGCACCGTCCGCGAGCTGGGGCGCCCGTCGGCGGTGGCCGTCGAGACGATCATGGCGTTCGGTTCGAAGACGTGCGCGTCCGCGGCCTGCTGGAACCATCGGGCGAACTGCCGCATGGGGTCCTCCGCGAGGGATTCCTCCCCGACGATCTCCGAGCGGTACTGCTTGCGCATGGTGGCGGGGTCAAGGTCCTGATCGGTCACGCGGGCCATCCTGCCCCAGGAGGACGACGAGGGGTGTGCCGTATGTCACGCTTCCGCAGTCCATCCGGAACGGACAAAATCTTGGGGCCGGTCCGACGGCCCCCGCGCGGGTGACCATCGGCCGTGCCGGGCATCAACGGGGATGACCGCGCCGGACCGCGAATCACGCCGGGAGCCGCGCGTGTTCGCACTATTTGAGGGAGCCGCCTGATGTCCGAGTTCGTACCCGGGCTCGAAGGGGTCGTCGCGTTCGAGACGGAGATCGCCGAGCCCGACAAGGAAGGTGGCGCCCTGCGCTACCGGGGCGTCGACATCGAAGACCTCGTGGGTCACGTCTCCTTCGGGAACGTCTGGGGTCTGCTGGTCGACGGAGCGTTCAACCCCGGCCTGCCCGCCGCCGAGCCCTTCCCGATCCCGGTCCACTCCGGGGACATCCGCGTCGACGTGCAGTCCGCGCTCGCCATGCTCGCCCCCGTGTGGGGACTGAAACCCCTGCTGGACATCGACGAGCGGACCGCCCGCGACGACCTGGCCCGGGCGGCGGTCATGGCCCTGTCGTACGTCGCCCAGTCCGCCCGTGGCCAGGGTCTGCCGATGGTGCCCCAGAGCGAGATCGACAAGGCGGAATCCGTCGTAGAGCGGTTCATGATCCGCTGGCGGGGCGAGCCCGATCCGCGCCACGTCAAGGCCGTGGACGCGTACTGGACCTCGGCCGCCGAGCACGGGATGAACGCCTCCACCTTCACGGCCCGGGTGATCGCGTCGACCGGCGCGGACGTCGCCGCGGCGCTGTCCGGCGCCGTCGGCGCCATGTCGGGTCCGCTGCACGGCGGGGCGCCCTCGCGCGTCCTCGGCATGATCGAGGAGATCGAGCGCACCGGCGACGCCGTCGCGTACGTGAAGCAGGCCCTGGACAAGGGCGAGCGGCTGATGGGCTTCGGGCACCGCGTGTACCGCGCCGAGGACCCGCGCGCGCGGGTGCTGCGGCGCACCGCCAAGGAGCTCGACGCCCCGCGCTACGAGGTGGCCGCCGCGCTGGAGAAGGCCGCGCTGGAGGAGCTGCACGCGCGCCGTCCCGACCGGGTGCTGGCCACCAACGTGGAGTTCTGGGCCGCGATCGTGCTCGACTTCGCGGAGGTCCCGGCGCACATGTTCACCTCGATGTTCACCTGCGCCCGTACCGCCGGCTGGTCGGCGCACATCCTGGAGCAGAAGCGCACGGGCCGACTGGTCCGCCCCTCCGCGCGCTACACCGGCCCGAGCCGGCGCGACCCCCGCGAGATCGAGGGCTACGAGGGCATCTCGGGCACCGCCTGACCGAGACGGCCCGGTCGAATTCGCTCGGGGCGCCGCATCCCGGACGGGGTGCGGCGCCCTCGCGCGTGCGGGCCGTCCCTCAGGGCAGCGCGGTCTCGATGATGCGGGACCACTGGGCGACCACGCGGGCGCGGCGGGCGGTGTCGTCGGTCAGTACGTTCGCCAGGCCGAGGCCCCGGGCCATGTCGAGGAGGCCCTGCACGGTCTCCCGTACGCCGGGCACGGACTCGTCGGCGCCCAGCAACTCGACCGCGATGCGGTGGGTCTCGCGGCCGACCCGGGTTTCGAGCTCGGTGACGCGGGGGCGCAGCGGTTCCTCGTTGGAGGCGGCCACCCACAGCTGGAGCGCGGCGCGGAACAGCGTGCCCGTGTACATGTCCACCAGGGCACCGACGACGGTCGGGCGGTCGGCCGGGCCCGCGTGGAAGAGCTCGCGCAGGGCCGTGGAGCGTTCCTCGGCGACGTACTCGACGGCGGCCGTGAACAGGTCCTCACGGGTGGGGAAGTGGTGCTGGGCCGCGCCCCGGGAGACGCCGGCGCGTTCGGCGACGACGGAGACCGTGGAGCCCGCCCAGCCGTGTTCGGCCAGGCAGGAGACGGCCGCCTCCAGGAGGTGGCGGCGGGTGACGCGGCTGCGCGCCTGCTTGGGGCCGGTCACAGCGACCATGACGGCTCCCGGCGTTCGAAGCGGGCGGTGATGCCCTCGCGGGCCTCGTCGGACGCGAAGAGGGCTGCGGACAGGTCCGTGAGGCGGGCCCCGTCCCGACCGAGGTGCTCGCGCACGGCCGCGGAGGTGAGTGCCTTGGTGGCGGCGAGGCCCTGCGGGGAGGCCTTGCGCAGGCCGTCGAGGACGGGGGCGAGGGCCTGGTCGACGTCGTCGGCGTGCAGGGTGAGCAGGCCGATCCGGGCGGCCTCGGCGGCGTCGAAGTGCTCGGCGGTCAGGAAGTAGCGGGCGGCGGCGCGGGGGTCGAGGCGCGGCAGCAGGGGCATGGAGATCACGGCGGGCGCCAGGCCGAGGTGGGTCTCGGTGAAGGCGTACGTGGACCGCGGCCCGGCGGCGGCGATGTCGCACACGCCGAGCAGCCCGAGGCCGCCGGCGCGGACGTGACCGGTGACGCGGGCCACGACCGGCTTGGGGAGCTCGGCGATCTCGCGGAGCAGGGCGAGGAAGTCCCCCGGGTCGCACGGGGCCTTGAGGTCTGCGCCGGCGCAGAAGGTGGTGCCGGTGTGGGTGAGGACGACGGCCCGTGCCGCGGGGTCGCCCGCGGCGGCGGCGAGTGCGGTGCGGAGGTCTTCGACGAGGGGGGCGGACAGGGCGTTGCGGTTGGCCGGGGAGTCGAGGGTGAGGGTGGTGACGCCGGCGGTCGTTTCGACGCGCATGGCTCCTCCGGAGGGGTACGGGGCGGGTGGGTTCCTCCCGAAGGAGGTTATGCGGCCGCCCGACGGGGCGGCCGACGGGGTGGCCCGAGCGGGGGCCCCGGCACATCCGGCCTCGCCGACGTTTGCGGCGCGGGGCCCCGACCCGCTGGGCGACTCGGGGCGGCCATTCCAGCCTCGCCGGCGATTGAGGCGCGGGGACCCGGCCCGCTGACCGGCTCGGGGCCGCGATTCCAGCCTCGCCGGCGATTGAGGCGCGGGGACCCGGCCCGCTGACCGGCTCGGGGCGGCCATTCCAGCCTCGCCGGCGTTTGAGGCGCGGGGTCCGGGGCGGAGCCCCGGGGGCCCCGACCCGCCTGGCGGCACGGTCCGGGCAGCCGGTTCGGCGGGGCGGTCAGTAGGACTTGGGCAGGCCGAGGGTTTGGTGGGAGACGAAGTTCAGGATCATCTCGCGGCTCACCGGCGCGATCCGCGCCACCCGCGACGCCGTGATCAGCGACGCCAGCCCGTACTCACGGGTGAGCCCGTTGCCGCCGAGGGTGTGGACCGACTGGTCCACCGCCCGCACGCACGCCTCCCCCGCCGCGTACTTCGCCATGTTCGCGGCCTCCCCCGCCCCCATGTCGTCCCCCGCGTCGTACAGCCGCGCGGCCTTCTGCATCATCAGGCGGGCCAGTTCCAACTCGATGTGCGCCTGTGCCAGCGGATGCGCCACCGCCTGGTGCGCGCCGATGGGGTCCTTCCACACCTGGCGGGTCTTCGCGTAGTCCACCGCCTTGGCGAGGGCGTAGCGGCCCATCCCGATGGCGAAGGCGGCCGTCATGATGCGCTCCGGGTTGAGCCCGGCGAACAGCTGGAGCAGCCCCGCGTCCTCGTCGCCGACCAGCGCGTCCGCGGGCAGGCGTACGTCGTCCAGGGTGAGTTCCCACTGCTTCTCCGCCGCCTGGAGCTCCATGTCGATCAGTGAGCGGGAGAAACCGGGGGTGTCCCGGGGGACGATGAACAGGCAGGGCTTGAGGCGGCCGCTGCGTGCGTCCTCGGTGCGGCCCACGATGAGGGTCGCGTCGGCGATGTCGACGCCGGAGATGAAGACCTTGCGGCCGGTGAGGACCCAGTCGTCGCCGTCCCGGCGGGCGGTGGTGGTGATCCGGTGGGAATTGGAGCCTGCGTCCGGTTCGGTGATGCCGAAGGCCATGGTGCGGGCGCCGTCGGCGAGGCCGGGCAGCCAGGCCTGCTTCTGGGCCTCGGTGCCGAACCGGGATATGACCGTGCCGCAGATGGCCGGTGAGACGACCATCATCAGGAGCGGGCAGCCGGCCGCGCCGAGTTCTTCGAGGACGATGGACAGCTCGGCGATGCCGCCGCCTCCGCCGCCGTACTCCTCGGGGAGGTTGACCCCCAGGTAGCCGAGCTTGGCGGCGTCCGCCCAGAGGGCGTCGGGGTGACCCCCCTCCCGGGCGACGCGGGCGAGGTACGCGTGGCCGTAGCGCTGCCCGAGGGCGGCGACCGCGGCGCGCAGTGCCTGGTGCTCTTCGGTTTCGATGGCGGAGCTCATGACTGCGGTTCCTCCTGGACTACGGCGAGCAGGGCGCCGAATTCGACCTGTTGGCCGGTGGCGGCGTGGAGCGCGGTGAGCGTGCCGGAGGCGGGCGCGAGGATGCGGTGCTCCATCTTCATCGCCTCCAGCCAGAGCAGGGGCTGCCCGGCGGTGACCGGGCTGCCGGGGGCGAGGCCCTCGGCGACGCGGACGACGGTGCCGGGCATGGGGGCGAGCAGGGAGCCCGGTTCGGTGCGGTCCTGGGGATCGGCGAACCGGGGGACGGGGGTGAGGGTGTGGGCGCCGAGTGCGGAGTCGACGTAGATCGCGCGGACGCCTGCCGTGTTCGAATTTTGTTTCACGTGGAACAGGCGCCGGATTCCCTCGACTTCGAGGGTCACCCGGGTGGCTTCGACGCCCAGGACGCGGACGTTCGGCAGGTCCACGAGGGTCGGGGGCCCGCTGCGGGCCGGCAGGTAGCGGATCTCGTACTCGGCGCCGGCGGCGGTGTAGCGGCGGGTCCGGGGCTGGGAGCGGACGTTGCGCCAGCCGCCGATCCGGGTGCCGAGGGCGGCGCCGGGGGCCGGGACCAGCTCGGTGAGGGTGGCGGCCACGGCGGCGAGGGTGGCGTCGGGGGCGTCTTCGGCGGGGGTGGTGAGCGCGGTGAGGTGGCGGTCGTAGAAGCCGGTGTCGAGCCGCCCGGCCGCGAACTCCGGGTGGCGCAGGGAGCGTACGAGCAGCTCGCGGTTGGTGGTGAGACCGTGGATCCGGGCTCCGGCCAGGGCATGGGCGAGGGCGCGGACGGCCTCGGCGCGGGTGGGGGCGTGGGCGATGACCTTGGCGAGCATCGGGTCGTAGTGGATGCCGACCGTGTCCCCGTCGGTGAAGCCGGTGTCCACCCGGACCTCGCCGGGGACCGCGAGGGTGTGCAGGACTCCGGTCTGCGGGCGCCAGTCCTGGGCGGGGTCCTCGGCGTAGAGGCGGGCCTCGACGGCGTGGCCGGTGGGCTCCGGAGGTGCGGGCGGCAGGGCCGAACCCTCGGCCACGCGCAGTTGGAGGGCGACGAGATCGAGGCCGAAGACCGCTTCGGTGACGGGGTGTTCGACCTGGAGGCGGGTGTTCATCTCCAGGAAGTAGGGGCGCCCGTCGGCGGTGATCAGGAATTCGACGGTACCTGCCCCCCGGTAGTCGACGGCGCGGGCGGCGGCGACGGCCGCCTCGTGCAGGGTGGCGCGCAGGGACGCGGGCAGGCCGGGTGCGGGAGCCTCCTCGACGACCTTCTGGTGGCGTCGCTGGAGGGAGCAGTCGCGAGTGCCGAGGGCCCAGACCGTGCCGTGGGCGTCGGCCAGGATCTGCACCTCGACGTGGCGGCCGCGTTCGACGTAGGGCTCGGCGAAGACCTCGCCGTCGCCGAAGGCGGAGCGGGCTTCGGCACGGGCGGCGTCGAGGGCCTCCCCGAGGCCGTCGAGCGCGCGCACCACCCGCATCCCCCGGCCGCCTCCGCCGGCCGCGGCCTTGAGGAGGAGGGGCAGGTCGGCGGCGGTTGCGGCGGCCGGGTCGACGGGGTCGAGGAGCGGGACCCCGGCGGCGCGCATCAGCTCCTTGGCGCGGGTCTTGGAGGCCATGGCCTCGATGGCCTCGGGCGGGGGCCCGATCCAGGTGAGGCCGGCGGCCGACACCTCGCGGGCGAAGGCGGCGTTCTCGGAGAGGAAGCCGTAGCCCGGGTGGACGGCGTCGGCGCCGGCGGCGAGGGCGGCCTTGATGATCAGGTCGCCGCGCAGGTAGGTGTCGGCCGGGGACGCGCCGGGCAGGCGTACGGCCGCGTCGGCCGAGCGGACGTGCAGGGCCTCGGCGTCGGGGTCGGAATGGACGGCGACGGTGGCCAGGCCCAGGGCGCGGGCGGTACGGAAGACCCGGACGGCGATCTCGCCCCGGTTGGCCACCAGTACGGAGTTCAGGGGTGTGTGGGTCATCTGCGGGCTCACATCCGGAAGACGCCGAAGCCGCCGCGGGCGCCCTCGACGGGGGCGTTGTGGACGGCCGACAGGCACAGGCCGAGGACGGTACGGGTGTCGCGCGGGTCGATGACCCCGTCGTCGTACAGCCGCCCGGACAGGAACATCGGCAGGGACTCGGACTCGATCTGGGCCTCCACGAAGGCGCGCATCCCGGCGTCCTGCTCCTCGTCGTACGGAAGCCCCTTGGCGGCGGCCGACTGCCGGGACACGATGGAGAGCACGCCGGCCAGCTGCTGGGGGCCCATGACGGCGGACTTGGCGCTGGGCCAGGCGAAGAGGAACCGGGGCTCGTAGGCGCGGCCGCACATGCCGTAGTGGCCGGCTCCGTAGCTCGCGCCGATGAGCACCGACAGGTGCGGGACCTTCGAATTGGACACCGCGTTGATCATCATCGAGCCGTGCTTGATGATGCCGCCCTGCTCGTACTCCTTGCCGACCATGTAGCCGGTGGTGTTGTGGAGGAAGAGGAGCGGGATGTCGCGCTGGTTGGCGAGCTGGATGAACTGGGCGGCCTTCTGCGACTCGGCGCTGAACAGCACGCCCTGAGCGTTGGCGAGGATGCCGACGGGATAGCCGTGGAGGGTGGCCCAGCCGGTGACCAGGCTGGTCCCGTAGAGGGGTTTGAACTCGTCGAAGTCGGAGGCGTCGACGATCCGGGCGATGACCTCCCGGGGGTCGAAGGGCGTCTTGAGGTCGGCCGGGACGATACCGAGGAGCTCCTCGGGGTCGTACGCGGGCTCCTCGGCCGGCGGGGGGTCCGTGCGGGGCTTGCGGTGGTTGAGGCGGGCCACGATCCGGCGGGCCCGGCGGATCGCGTCGTGCTCGTCCAGGGCGTAGTAGTCGGCGAGCCCGGAGGTACGGGCATGCATGTCGGCGCCGCCGAGGGACTCGTCGTCGCTCTCCTCGCCGGTGGCCATCTTGACCAGGGGCGGACCGCCGAGGAACACCTTGGAACGGTCCTTGATCATCACGGTGTGGTCGGACATGCCGGGGATGTACGCGCCCCCGGCGGTGGAGTTGCCGAAGACGACGGCCACGGTCGGGATGCCGTCGGCCGAGAGCCGGGTGAGGTCGCGGAAGATCGCGCCGCCCGGGATGAAGATCTCCTTCTGGGAGGGCAGGTCGGCTCCGCCGGACTCGACGAGGCTGATGCAGGGCAGCCGGTTCTGCCGGGCGATCTCGTTGGCCCGCAGCGCCTTCTTGAGCGTCCAGGGGTTGCTGGCCCCGCCGCGGACGGTCGGGTCGTTGGCCGTGACCAGGCACTCGACGCCCTCGACCGTGCCGATGCCGGTGACCATGGAGGCGCCGACGGGGTAGTCGCTGCCCCAGGCGGCGAGCGGGGACAGTTCCAGGAACGGGGTGTCCGGGTCGAGGAGCAGCTCGATGCGCTCGCGGGCCAGGAGCTTGCCGCGGGTCCGGTGGCGGGCCGTGTACTTCTCGCCGCCGCCCGCCAGGGCCTTCGCGTGCTCGTCGTCGAGGGCGCCGAGGCGCTCCAGCGCGGCGGTACGGGCGGCGACGTGGTCGGGGGCGAGCGGGTCGACGGTGGTGGCGAGGCGGGTCACGGGCCGACCTCCGGGTCGGGGGCCGACGGCTGGGCGCCGGCCCGGGGGAAGGTGTCGGCCGACGGCTGGGCGCCGGCCCGGGGGAAGGTGTCGGCCGACGGCTGGGCGCCGGCCCGGGGGAAGGTGTCGGCCGACGGCCGCTCGGGGTCCGAGGTCCGGACCGGGTCCGACGGCCGCGCGAGGTCCGAGGGCCGGTTCGGGGGGTGGGCGGGTGGGAGGAGGTGGGTCGGGACGTCCAGGTGCCGGGCCCGCAGCCATTCGCCGAGGGCCTTGGCCTGCGGGTCGAAACGGTGGCCCGAGGCCACGCCGTCGCCGAGGATGCCGGTGACGGTGAAGTTCAGCGCGCGCAGGTGGGGCAGGACGTGCCGGTCCACCGCGTGGGGGGCCGTCTCGGGGAGCAGGGACCGGAGGGCGTCCACCGTGAGGGTGTCGCGCAGCCAGTGCCAGACGGGGTCCGACTCGGCCCAGACGCCGATGTTCGCGTCGCCGCCCTTGTCGCCGCTGCGGGCCCCGACCAGGGCGCCCAGGGGGGCGCGGACGGTGGGCCCGGCGGGGCCCCGGCCCGCCCCGCCCCTTCCCGGAACCGCGGGCAGCGCCCCCGGACCCCCGGACCCGGCGGGGGCGCCGGCCCCGTCCCCCCGCGCCTGGTAGGCCGGCGGGGCCGGGAGGGCCGGGGCCTCCTCCGGCGGGGACAGGGGCGGCGGGGCGCCCGGCGCCGGACGTGCGACGGGGGCCGGCCCCGCGACGGGCGCCGGACGGGCGCCGGAGGCCGGCCTTGCCATCGGGACGCGGGTGCCGTCCGGGAGGGCGGCCGTGTGGGGCACCGAGGGGGCCGGGACCAGGGTGGAGGTGAAGACGCCGTACGGCTGGGCCGGGCCCGGTGGGGAGGTGACGTGGAAGCCGGGGTAGCTGCCGAGGGCCAGTTCGATCGCCGCCGAGGTCAGGGCGCGGCCCACCCGGTCCGGGGAGGGGTCGCGGACGACCAGGCGGAGCAGGGCGCTCGCCGTCTCCTGCGTCGGGGCGTCCTCGTGGTCCGTGCGGGCCAGCGTCCAGGTGGTCGTGGCCACGTCCGCGAGCACCTCGGACAGCTGGGACCGGACCAGGGCCGCCTTCTCCTCGATGTCCAGGCCGGTCAGGACGAAGACCACCTCGTTGCGCCAGCCCCCGATCCGGGTGACGCCCACCTTCAGGGTCTGTGGCGGCGGTTCCCCCTCCACACCCGTCACGCGCACCCGGTCGGGACCCGCGTCGCTCAGCCGGACCGTGTCCAGGCGGGCCGTCACGTCCGGGCCGAGATAGCGCACGCCCTGGGTCTCGTAGAGGAGTTGGGCGGTGACCGTGCCGGTGGTGACGGCGCCTCCCGTACCGGGGTGCTTGGTGATCACCGACGTGCCGTCCTCGGAGATCTCCGCGAGGGGGAAGCCCGGCCGGCGGACGTCATGGGCGGTGAAGAAGGCGTAGTTGCCGCCGGTCGCCTGTGTTCCGCACTCCAGGACGTGGCCGGCGACCACGGCTCCGGCCAGCCGGTCGTAGGCGTCGGGGGCCCAGTCGAACCACCACGCGGCCGAGCCGCTGACCAGCGCCGCGTCCGTGACCCGGCCGGTGACGACCACGTCCGCGCCGGCCCGCAGGCAGGCCGTGATCCCGGCCCCGCCGAGGTAGGCGTTGGCCGTGAGGGCGCCCTCCCCGCCGGTTCCGTGGGGCATCAGGTCGTCGCCCTCGACGTGCGCGACGGACACCGGGACGCCCACCTTGCCCGCGAGGGCCCGTACGGCGTCGGCGAGGCCCGCCGGATTCAGGCCGCCGGCGTTCGCGACGATCCGTACGCCCCGGTCGTGCGCGAGTCCGAGGCCCTCCTCCAGCTGGCGCAGGAAGGTCTTGGCGTAGCCGAGGTCCGGGTTCTTCAACCGGTCGCGGCCGAGGATCAGCATGGTCAGTTCGGCCAGGTAGTCGCCGGTGAGCACGTCCAGCGGGCCGCCGGTCAGCATCTCGGCGAACGCGCTGAACCGGTCCCCGTAGAAGCCCGAGGCGTTGCCGATGCGCAGGGGCCGGCGGGTCATCGGGAACCCCCCGGCGCCCGGCCGGCGCCGGCCGGACCGGCGAAGGCCTGCGCGATGTCCAGCCAGCGGTCGGCGTCCGGACCGGTCGCCGTCAGGGCCAGGTCGAAGCGGTGGGCCCGCTGGGTCACGAGCAGGCAGAAGTCGAGCGCCGGGCCCGTGATCCGCTGCACGGCGTCCTCGGGGCCGTACGCCCACACGTCCGCCGGGGCAGGAGCACCGCAAGCGCCCGCAGGACCGGAAGCGGCCTGCGGAGCGGTCAGTTCCACGCGGAACTCCGCCCCGGGCGCGGCCAGCCCCCGTACCGCGTACGCGTAGTCGCGGGTCCGTACGCCGATCCGCGCCACGTGCCGCAGCCGCGCCGTCGGGGTCCGCCGCACCCCGAGGGCGTCGGCGACGTCCTGGCCGTGCGCCCAGGTCTCCATCAACCGCGCGCTCGCCATCGAGGCGGCCTTCATGGGCGGCCCGTACCAGGGGAAGCGGGTGTCGCGCGAGGCCGCGGCGAACGCCTCGTCCAGAGCCGTACGCCCCGCCCGCCAGCGGGCCAGCAGCTCGGCCGGCGCCAGCGCGGCGCCCTCCCGCGCCCCGTCGTCGACGAAGGAGTCGGGAGCCTCCAGGGCCTCCTCGACCATGCGGCCGAAGCCGGCGGCGTCGGTGAGCGACAGCAGGGTGGCCCGGTCGGTCCAGTGCAGGTGGGCGATCTGGTGGGCGACGTCCCAGCCCGGTGCGGGCGTCGGGCGGGCCCAGTCGGACCCACTCAACTCCGCTACCAGAGCGTCGAGTTCACGACCCTCCTCGCGCAGGTCGGCGAAGACGGCGACAGCGGACGGATCGAGCACGGCGGGCTCCCCTCTCGGCGTGAGGGGAAGACTGGCACCACCTGAGAAAACAATCAAGCATGCTTGCATGATTAGTTTGCCGGGCGACGCCTTCCCGCCAGCCGCGCCAACTCCCCCTCATGCGCGCCCCCCTGGCAGGCCGTCCGGCACCCGCAGGTCGGGCCGCTCCACGGAACATCCGCCCCACCCCGGCCCCCGGGGGGCGATTCAGGCCGTAAGCGGGAAACTCGCGATACGTCACGGGATGTCACGCCGATACTGGACGTTCCCGCTCCGGGCCCGGGCGGGCGCACCACGTCCATGCCACTCGACGAAGACTCGAAGAACACTCGAAGACACCGACGAAGAGGATGTACCGACGTGACCTCAGCCGCGCCCGCACCCCTCGCCTCCCTCTACCCCGAACTCGACGCGACCGCCCTCGGGGCCTTCGTCTCCGCCCTGGAGAGCGGCGACGTCACCGACCTCGCCCCCGCCCGCGCCGCCGAGGTCGCCGAAGCCCGCTCCGTCGCCGTCTTCACCCGCGGCAAGGTGACGGGCGCCGGCGGGGACCTGCTCGACGCCGGGATCTGGCGTCACACCGGCGTCCAACCCCGGCCGCTGATCGTGATGCCCTCGCCCTGGACGAACCTCGGCTGGCTTCCGTACGCCGTCCAGGCCACCCTCTTCGCCACGCGCGGCTACAACGTCCTCGCCTACACCACCCGCGGCTTCGCCGGCTCCGAGGGCCAGGTCGAGGTGGCGGGCCCGCTCGACATCACCGACGGCAGCCACGCCCTGGACCACCTGATCGAACGCAGCACCGGCCCGGTGACGAAGATCGGCTTCCTCGGCGACTCGTACGGCTCCGGCATCAGCCAACTGGTCGCCGCGCGCGACACCCGGGTCGACGCGGTGGTGGCGCTCAGCACCTGGGGCGACCTCGGAGAGGCCTTCTACGAGAACTCCACCCGCCACGTCGCCGCCGTACGGGCGCTGCTCGCCGCCGCCTCGAAGGCCCGGCTGAGCCCGCAGACGCAGAGCGTCTTCGACAACGTCCTCGCCGACCGCGACGTCGCCACCACCCTGCGCTGGGCGGAGCTCCGCTCGCCCTTCGGGCACGTCAAGGAACTCAACCGCCGCCAGGTGCCGGTGTTCTTCTCGCACGCCTGGCACGAGACGCTCTTCCCGCCCAACCAGACCCTGAAGATGTTCAACGAACTCACCGGGCCCAAGCGGCTCGCCGTCTCCATAGGCGACCACTCCGGCCCCGAGATGACGGGCATGCTCGGCCTGCCGAACCGGATCTGGACCGACGCCCACCGCTGGTTCGACCACCACCTCAAGGGCATCGACAACGGCATCGGCGCCGAGGGCGAGGTGCTCAGCGAGGTCATGTGGAGCAAGACGCTGGAATCCCGCCCCACCTGGTCCTCCCTCACCGAACACGTGCACCGGCTGCACCTGGCCGACGCCGGGGAACTGTCCGAGGAGCCCGAGGCCGGCTGGTCGGCGGGCGTGCTGTGCGGGGTGGACACCCCGGCGACCGTCGCCGACCAGGTCGTCACCTCCGGCTACGCCGAGACCGCCGGCCGCCCCAAGTCCTACCCGACGGGCGACATCGACCGCACCGTCGCCGCCGTCTGGGCCTCCGCGCCCGTCAGCGAGACCACCCGGCTGCGCGGCACACCGAGGCTGCGCGTCACCTACCGCGCGGCGAACCCCGGGTCCACCTTCGTCGCGTACCTCTTCGACATGGCCCCGGACGGCACGGCCCACATCGTCACGCACGCCCCGTACACCGACCTCGGCTCGCCGCCCGACAGCCTGGTCAGCGCGGACATCGACCTCCAGGCCACGGCGTACGACGTCCCGCGCGGCCACCGCGTGATGCTGGTCATCGACGCCCGCGACCCCTTCTACGGGGACGCCAACCTGCCACGCGCGACGCTGGCGTTCACCTCCCCGGACACGACGCCCTCCTACCTCGACCTGCCCCTCGGCTACGCCCGCCCGGCCGGTCCCCCGTGCCGGCCGGCCGGGCATGCCGACCTCAGGGCCGCCGCTCGTAGCCGCGCCTCGAAGGCAACCGCGGCCGGCACCTCGCGATAGGGCGCAAGCTGCTCGTAGAACTCGCGAAGGTGCCCGGCCACCCGCTCGGACGACACCGCCGCGGCAGGCACGCCCGCGCGGATTTCGTAGCGCCGTTCAGCAGGTCTTGTCCGGGGCGGCTTCGGCGCGGGCCGTCGCGCGGAGGAGATCGCGCAGGAGCTCCCAGTCGACCTTGGCGGGGTTGCGGAAACGGAGGCAGGCCTTGCCCATGTCGTGGCCGGCCAGGCGGTCCGCGAAGGTGTCGCGGATGTCCGTACGCAGCAGGTAGAAGGAGAGGTACTGCTTCTGGTTCGCCCAGGCGATCTCCCCCACCGTCTCGCCGGCCCTGACGTACGCCGGCATGCCGTGGGCGACGATCTCCTCGAAGCCCGTCAGCTCCTCCACGCACAGCTCCCGCAGCCGCGTCAGCGCGGGCCGGCGGGCGTCCGGCGCTTCGGCCAGGTAGGTCTCGACGTCCATCAGGCTGTCTCCCGCTTGCGGATCTGGGACCGGACCGCACCCATGCTCGCCGCGATCACCAGGGCGATGGCCAGGGCGTCCAGCGCGGACAGGGCCTGGCTGAGGACGAGGAAGCCCGCCGTCGCGGCGATGGCCGGCTCCAGGCTCATGAGGATCGCGAAGGTGGGGGCCGGCAGCCGTCGCAGGGCGAGCATCTCCAGGGTGTACGGCAGCACGGAGGACAGTACGGCCACGCCGAGGCCCAGCGCGAGCGTGCTCGGGACCAGTAGGTCGGAGCCGGCTTCGAACACGCCCAGCGGCAGGGACAGTACGGCGGCCACGGCCATCGCCAGCGCCAGGCCGTCCGCCTGCGGGAAGCGGCGGCCCGTACGCGCGCTGAACACGATGTACGCCGCCCACATCACGCCCGCACCGAGCGCGAAGGCCGCACCCAGCGGGTCGAGGGAGCCGAAGCCGAGTCCGCCGCCGCCGTGGCCGGAGAGGAGGACCACTCCGCCGAGAGCGAGCGCGGCCCACAGCAGGTTCACCAGGCGCCGGGACGCGATGACGGAGAGGGCCAGCGGGCCGAGGACCTCCAGGGTGACGGCCGGGCCGAGCGGGATGCGGTCCACGGCCTGGTAGAAGAGGCCGTTCATGCCGGCCAGGGTGATGCCGAAGGCGAGCACCGTGCCCCAGTCGGCGCGGGAGTACCCGCGCACCTTGGGGCGGCACAGGAGCAGCAGCACGAGCGCGGCGGCCGCGAGGCGCAGCGTGACGACGCCCGCGGCGCCGGCCCTGGGCATGATCATGACCGCGAGGGCGGCGCCGAACTGCACCGAGATCCCCGCCGAGATCACCAGCGCGACCGGGCCGAGGCCGTTCCCCGTGGCGGGGAGCGGAACAACTGCTTCCGGAGCAGGGGCGGCGATGGTCGTCGAGGACGAGGGAAGTGCGGGCATCTCTCCAGATTACGGGGTTGGTAAGGGCCGTGCCCGCGTGTTTTGCCTTACATGTTTGCTACCGGCGGGTGTCGGGGCAGCGGATCCCGCGGGGCGGCTACGGCCGCTCGGTCGGGGGCTGTGACGGCTGCTCCGCGAGGCCGTCCCCGAGGCCGTCCGCCAAGCCGTCCGCCAGGAGTTCCGCCAGGTGGCGGGCCCGGCGGGACCGGGGCGGGCCCAGCTGGGCGATCTGCGTCCGGCACGAGAAGCCGTCCGCCTGGACCAGGGCGTCGGCCGGTGCCGCGCGCAGGGACGGCAGCAACTGCTCCTCCGCGCACGCCAGCGACACCTCGTGGTGGCCGGGCTCGAAGCCGAAGTTCCCGGCCAGGCCGCAGCAGCCACCGCTGAGCTCGCCGACGAGACCGGCGCGTTCGCGCAGCCGCCGGTCGGCGGCGTCGCCGAGTACCGCGTGCTGGTGGCAGTGGGTCTGGCCGACGACGGCCCGGTCGAGGCGGGGCGGGCGCCAGGCGGGGGCGTACTCCTCCAGGGTCTCCGCGAAGGTCCTGACGGCGGCCGCGAGGCGGTGGGCGCGGGGGTCGTCGGGGAGCAGGGCGGGGAGGTCGGTACGGAGGGCTGCGGCGCAGCTCGGCTCCAGGACCAGGACGGGGGCGTCGGCGTCGGCGTCGGCGTCCCGGGTGGCGAGGGTTGCCAGCGTGCGCCGCAGTACCGCGCGGGCGCGGTCGAGGCGGCCGGTGGAGACGTAGGTCAGCCCGCAGCAGACCCGGCCGGCGGGGAGGGTGACGGTCAGGCCGGCCGCCTCCAGCACCCGGACCGCTGCCCGGCCGGTCTCGGGGCTCAGGTACTCGGTGAAGGTGTCGGGCCACAACGTGACGGTGGGCGGCGGCGCCGAGCCAGGGCCCGCCGGGGACCGGGAGGAACCGGGACCCGACCCCTGCCGGCCCGCCGCGGGCTCCGCCCGGACCCGCGCCCCGAACGCCGGCGAGGCCGGATCGCCCGGAGCTCCGGCGCGCGGGCGGGACGGATCGCCCGGAGCCCCGACGGGCGGGTGGGACGGATCGCCCGGGGTCCGGGCGGCCGGGCGGGACGGGGCAGCCTGGGTCCCGGAGCGCGGGCGGGACGGATCGCCCGGAGCCCCGACGGGCAGACGGGACGGATCGGCCGGGGCCTTGTCCGCCGGCGGGGGCGGGGCAGCCGGGCGGTGGTGCCACCAGCGGTGGAAGGGTTCCGGGGCCAGGCGGGGCAGGGGGCGGGCGGCGGTGAGGCCCGGGACGGCGAGGGCGCGGGTCAGGGCGTTGGCCGGGCGGGTGGCTCGGAGGGCGGCGATCAGGCGGAGCCAGGTCGGGAGGCCGCCCAGGACGTAGTGGGCGAGCGGGCGCAGCCGGCCCGCCCAGTGGCGGTGCAGGAACTCCGCCTTGTACGCGGCCATGTCCACGCCCACCGGGCAGTCGCTGCGGCACCCCTTGCAGCCCAGACACAGGTCAAGCGCCTCGGCGACCTCCGCCGAGCGCCAGCCGTCGGTGACGATCTCCCCCGCCAGCATCTCGTGCAGCAGCCGCGCCCGGCCGCGCGTGGAGTGCCGTTCCTGCCCCGTGGCCCGGTACGACGGGCACATCACCTCCGGCCCGCCCGTCTCCGTGGTGCGGCACTTGGCGACCCCGACGCACTTCGCGACCTCCCCCGCGAACCCGGTGGCCGGCAGCACGGCGAAGCGGAGGTTCTCGTCCAGCCGCGCCGGCCGAACCAGCATGCCCGGGTTCATCCCGCCCGCCGGGTCCCACACGTCCTTGTACGCGCCGAAGAGCCGGACCGCCTCCGCCCCGTACATCCGCGGCAGCAGCTCCGCCCGCGCCTGCCCGTCGCCGTGCTCCCCCGACAGCGATCCGCCGTGGGAGACCACCAGGTCGGCCAGCTCCTCCGAGAAGGTACGGAAGCGGGCCACCCCGGACGGTGTCACCAGGTCGAAGTCGATCCGTACGTGGACGCAGCCCTCGCCGAAGTGCCCGTACGGCGATCCGCGCAGCCCGTGCGCCGCCAGCAGCGCCCGGAACTCCCTCAGGTACGCCCCCAGCCGGGCCGGCGGCACCGCGCAGTCCTCCCACCCGGGCCAGGCCGTCGAGCCGTCCGGCATCCGCGTGGCCGTCCCCGCCGCGTCCTCGCGCATGCGCCACAGGGCCCGCTGCCCCGCCGGGTCCGTGACCACCAGCGCGTCGAGCGCGTCGGCGCCCCGGACGAGCGCGCGCGCCCCGCCCTCGTCCCGCATCTCCACGAACAGCCAGGCCCCGCCCCGCGGCAGCCCCGTCGCACCGGCGACCAGGTCCCGCGCCATCCCCTCGACCGTCAGCGGCCCGTACGGCAGCAGCCCGGCGGCCGCGTCCGCCGCCCCGCTCTCGTCCCCGTACCCGAGCACCGCGAGCACCGGCGCGCGCGGCGCTTCCACCAGGCGCACCACGGCCTCGGTCACCACCCCGAGCGTGCCCTCGCTCCCGCAGAAGGCCCGCGTGAGCGAGACGCCCCGCTCGGGGAGCAGGGCGTCCAGGGCGTAGCCGGAGATCCGCCGGGAGAAACCCGCGGCCGAGGGCGGCGCCGGCATCGCGGTGCGCAGCGCGGCGAGGTTCCCGGCGACGAGTTCGCGCAGGCCCTCCGGAGCGCCCGCCCAGCCGGTGGACAGGCGGTACGGGGTGCCCCCGTAGGCGGTCACCGCCAGCTCCGCCACGTTGTCCGCGGTGGTCCCCCAGGCCACCGAGTGGGCGCCGCACGCGTTGTTGCCGATCATCCCGCCGAGGGTGCAGCGGGAGTGCGTGGAGGGGTCGGGCCCGAAGGTGAGCCCGTACGGGCGGACGGCGTCGCGGAGCCGGTCGAGGACCAGCCCGGGCTGGACGACGGCGGTTCGCGCGGCCGGGTCCACCGCCACGAGGGCGTTCATGTGCCGGGTGAGGTCGAGCACCACGCCCACCCCCGTCGCCTGGCCGGCGACGGAGGTTCCGCCGCCGCGCGGGACGACGGGGACCCCGGCATCGGCGCACAGCCGCAGCGCCGCGGCCACGTCGTCGGCGTCGCGCGGGGTGATCACGCCCAGCGGGACACGCCGGTAGTTGGAGGCGTCCATGGTGGCCAGGGCCCGGGCGGCGACGCCGAAGTCGACCTCCCCGCGCAGGTCCGCCCGCAGGGCCCGCTCCAGTTCCGGGCCCGGCCCGCGCCCGGCTCCCGGCCCCGTACCGCGCCCGGTCCCACCTCCCGCACGGCCCCGTCCCGTACCGCGCCCGGCTCCGCTGCCGTCCGCGCCCTCACGTTCCCCTGGAGACGTCACACACCCACCCTGCCACCCCGGCGGCCGAGTCCACCGCGTCTCACCCGGTGGACTCGGCTCCGACTCGCGGACCTGGACCGGATACGCTCCGCTCGTGGCTGAGATCCAGATTCCCGCTGACATCAAGCCCGCCGACGGACGCTTCGGCGCGGGCCCCTCCAAGGTGCGGACCGAGGCGCTGGACGCCCTCGCCGCCACCGGTACCTCCCTGCTCGGAACCTCGCACCGCCAGGCCCCGGTCAAGAACCTGGTGGGCTCGGTGCGCCAGGGTGTCCGGGACCTCTTCTCCCTTCCCGAGGGCTACGAGGTGATCCTGGGCAACGGCGGCTCCACCGCCTTCTGGGACATCGCGACCCACGGACTGATCGAGCAGAAGTCCCAGCACCTCACCTTCGGCGAGTTCTCCTCCAAGTTCGCCAAGGCCGCCGAACTCGCGCCGTGGCTGGACGCGCCCTCGGTGATCTCCTCGGCGCCGGGCACGCACCCCGAGCCGCAGGCCGAGGCGGGCGTGGACGTGTACGCGTACACCCACAACGAGACCTCGACGGGTGTCGCCGCGCCGCTCAAGCGCGTCACGGGCGCCGACGCCGGGTCCCTCGTTCTGGTGGACGCGACCTCGGGCGCCGGCGGCCTGCCGGTGGACATCACCGAGACCGACGTCTACTACTTCGCCCCGCAGAAGTCCTTCGCCTCGGACGGCGGCCTGTGGCTGGCCGCGTTCTCCCCGGCCGCCCTGGAGCGCGCGCAGCGCGTGCACGACTCGGGCCGCCACATCCCGGAGTTCTTCTCCCTGCCGACGGCGATCGACAACTCGCTCAAGAACCAGACGTACAACACCCCCGCGCTGTCGACCCTCTTCCTGCTGAACGAGCAGCTGGAGTGGCTCAACGGCCAGGGCGGACTGGAGTTCGCGACCGGCCGTACGTCGGCCAGCGCGCGCAACCTGTACGGCTGGGCGGAGGCGTCGAAGTACGCGACCCCGTTCGTCGTGGACGCCGACAAGCGCTCGGCCGTCATCGGCACGATCGACTTCTCCGACGAGATCGACGCGGCGGCCGTCGCCAAGGTGCTGCGCGCCAACGGCATCGTGGACACCGAGCCGTACCGCAAGCTCGGCCGCAACCAGCTGCGCGTCGCGATGTTCCCGGCGATCGACCCGGCGGACGTGCAGGCCCTGACCGCCTGCATCGACTACGTGATCGAGAAGCTCTAGCCCCGGCTCCGGCCCCGCGCCGGCCCCGGCTCCCGCGCGCCGAGCCCCCGGTGACCTTCCGTCACCGGGGGCTCCGCCGTTCTCCGCCGCCGCCCCCGGGGACCCAGGGGTGCCGACGTCGTGGTGTTCGCCCACCTCACGGGCCGGCGGCAGCTCCGTACGCGGTACCGTCAGCAGGTTCGGGGCAGGTGAGGTCCCGGCGGTCTTGTAGGCAGCACAGCATGGAGGCAGCGGCGTGAACGTGCGAGTGACGGCGGCACAGAACGGCGTGGACCCCTTCGGCACGGCCCGGCTGCGGCGCGGGGTGCTCGACGCATGGGGCGCGGGCCCGGCCCGCTTCCGCGAGGACGCCAACGCCGAGGAGGACCTCGCGCTCGGCGGCTACCGCGACCGGCTCGTCGTCGAGCTGGCGCAGAACGCGGCCGACGCCGCCGCCCGGGCCCAGGTGCCCGGCCGACTTCGCCTCACCCTGCACGCGGGCGTCGGCGGCCACGCCGTGCTCGCCGTCGCCAACACCGGGGCCCCGCTCGACGCGACGGGCGTGGAGTCGCTGAGCACCCTGCGCGCCTCCGCCAAGCGGGAGCCCGCCGCGGCCGCCCCCGCGGCCGGCACCGGGACCGACGCCGGCGCCGGCCCCGCCACGAGCGTCGGCCGCTTCGGCGTCGGCTTCGCGGCCGTCCTCGCGGTGTCCGACGAACCCGCCGTACTGGGCCGGCACGGCGGAGTCCGCTGGTCCATGGCCGAGGCCCGCGAGCTGGCCCGGGGCGCCGCCGTCGGCAGCCCCGGCCTCGGCGACGAACTGCGTCGCCGCGACGGCCACGTGCCGCTGCTCCGCCTCCCGCTGCCCGCCGAGGGCACCGCCCCCGAGGGCTACGACACCGTCGTGGTCCTCCCGCTGCGCGACGCCGCCGCCGAAGACCTCGCCGAGCGGCTGCTGGCCGGCATCGACGACGCGCTGCTGCTGACCCTGCCCGGGCTGCGCGAGATCGTCGTGGAGACCCCGACCGCGGGCACCCGTACGCTGCTGCGCCGCGACGAGGGCGCGTACACCGTCATCGAGGACTCCCTGACGGGCACGAACCGCTGGCGCACCGTCCGCCACGGCGGCCCCATCGAGCGGGCGCTGCTCGCCGACCGGCCCGTGGAGGAGCGGCTGCGGCCCGCCTGGGCGGTGTCCTGGGCCGTCCCCGTCGACGCCGACGGCGCCCCGGTCCGCCCCGCCACCGCGCCCGTGGTGCACGCCCCGACCCCCACCGACGAGCCGCTGGGCATCCCCGCGCTGCTCATCGCGACCCTGCCCCTGGACACCACCCGCCGCCACCCCGCGCCCGGACCGCTGACCGACTTCCTCGTGGAGCGCGCCGCCGACGCGTACGCCGAACTCCTCGGCGCCTGGGACCCGGTGACCACCGCCCTCGTGGACCTGGTCCCCGGGCCGCTCGGCAAGGGCGAGCTGGACGGCGCCCTGCGCGCGGCCGTCCTGCGGCGGCTCCCCCGTACGGCGTTCCTGGCGCCCGCCGCGCCGCCCGAGCACGCGGGGGAACGCGCCGCGCTGCGCCCGTTCGAGGCGGAGGTCGTGGAGGGCGCGGGCGCCGACACCGTACGGGTCCTGGCCGAGGTGCTGCCGACGCTGCTCCCGGCCGGCCTGGAGCGCCGCGCCGAACTGCGCATCCTGGGCGTGGGCCGGCTCCCGCTCGGTGACGCCATCGAGCGGATCGCGGGCATCGAGCGGACCCCCGACTGGTGGCACCGGCTCTACGACAGCCTGGCCGGGGTGGACCCCGACCGGCTGTCCGGGCTGCCCGTACCGCTCGCCGACGGCCGTACCGCGATCGGCCCCCGGCACCTGCTGCTGCCGGGCGTGGACACTCCGGCGAACCTGGCCCGGCTGGGGTTGAAGGTGGCCCACCCGGACGCCGCGCACCCCCTGCTGGAGAAGCTCGGTGCGCTCCCGGCGACCCCGCGCGCGGTCCTGAGGACCCCGCAGGTACGGGCGGCCGTCGCGGCCTCCCTGGAGGCCGGCGAGATCTGGGACGAGGACGCACTCGACCCGGAGGAGCTGGCCGACGTGGTCCTGGGCCTGGTCCGCGACGCCGACCTGTCCCCGGGCGACGAGCCGTGGCTGGGCGCGCTGGCGCTGCCGGACGAGGACGGGGAGCCGACCCCGGCCGGCGAGCTGCTGCTGCCCGGGTCGCCGCTGGCCTCGGTGGTCCGGGAGGACGAGATCCCGTACGTGGACCCCGAGCTGGCCGAGCGCTGGGGCGCCGGCCCGCTCACCGCCTGCGGTGTACTGGCCGACTTCCAACTGGTGCGTGCCACGGACGTGGTGCTCGACCCGGACGAGATGGAGCCCCGCGAGGGGGACTTCGCCGAGCCGGACGACGCGGGCCTGCTGGACGCGGTGGACGTGTGGTGCGAGGACGTACTGGACCAGCTGCCGGAGCTGCCCGTACCGCCGGTGGCGACCGAGCTCGTCGCCGTCCGCGACCTCGATCTGGTCGACGACGACTGCTGGCCGCAGGCCCTGGCGATGCTCGCGCGGCCGCCGCTGCGGGACGCGCTGACCCAGCCGGTACGGATCCTGCTGCCGGACGGCACCACCACGTCCGTGCGCCCGTACACCGCGTGGTGGCTGCGCGACCACCCGGTGCTCGACGGGCGCCGCCCGGCGGGTCTGCGCGCGGCGGGCGGCGATCCGCTGCTGGACGGCCTCTACACCTCGGCCGACGCCACCGGTTTCGAGGACGAGCAGGTGCTGCGGGCGCTCGGCGTACGGACCAGCGTGTCCGCCCTGCTGGACGAGCCCGGCGGGGCGGCCGAGCTGCTGGGCCGGCTCGCCGACCCGGACCGCGAGGTGACGGGCGGCCAGCTGCACGGGCTCTACGGGGCGCTGGCCGACCTCGATCCCGAACAGGTCACCCTGCCGGACGAGCTGCGGGCGGTGGTGGACGGCGAGGTGCTGGTGGTGGACGCGGCGGACGCGGTCGTCGTGGACGCCCCGGACCTGCTGCCGCTGACGGCCGGCCTGCCGCTGCTGCCCGTTCCGCCGTCCCGGGCGGCGGAGCTCGCGGAGCTGCTCCAGGTCCGCCGCCTCTCGGAGACGGTTCCGGCGGAGGTCAGCACGCCCGGTACGGAGCACGAGGTCCCGGAGTCGGTACTGATGCTGCTCGGTCCGGCCGCGCCGCGCACGTACGTGGAGCACGAGGAGCTGATCGCCGGGGGCGTGGAACTGGACTGGCGCCGCACTCCGGACGGCACCCTGCACGCTTCCACCCTGGAGGGCGTGGCCGCGGGGCTGGCCTGGGCGGCGGGGCAGTGGCCCCGCCGGTTCGAGGTGGCGGCCCTGCTGGAGGACCCGTCGCGGACGGCGGAGCTGGCCCGCGACCGCTGGTTCGACTGACGTGCGGCCGCGCCCGCGCGGCGGGAGCACCGTGCGCGGGCGCGGACGAGAGCGGCGCGGCCGCCGTCAGGTCCCGAGGAGTTCCAGCAGGGCGCGGACGGAGTCGAGGACGGGTTGGCCGATCGCGCCCACGGTGGCGGCGATCCCGGCGACGGCCACCAGCGCGCGGCGCCGCGCCTCGGGGGCCACGTCCGGGTCGGCGGTGATCGCCGGGAGGGACTCGTCCAGGTACTGCGCGGACTGCGGCGGCAGCTGGGCGTGCAAGTCCCTGATCAGCACGACCAGCTCGCCGATCGCCCGCTCCAGCCCGGGATCGGCGGCCGGGGCGGCGGGCGCCGCGTGGTGGTTCACCATCCCGGTGTTGCCCTGGCCGCCGTGCATGTTGACGACGTTGCCGAAGTTGTAGCTGTCGCCGCTCATCCGTTCGCCACCCCCGTGTTGCCGCTGCCTCCGTACATGTTCACGGTATCGCCGAAGTAGTAGTTGCTCGGGTTGCTGATCGTCAGCGCCTCGACCTTGACGCGGAGTTCGGTGTCCGGGTTCTCGATGGCGTGCGCGATCTGGTGGACGAGTCGGTCGAGCTCCTCGGGGCGGCCCGTCACGAGGGCCGTGGACACGCCGTTCGTCTCCACGGCCATGACGTGGTGCGGCCGCGCGGTCACGACGGTGAGCATCTCCGTGAAGAAGTAGATCAGGGCGACCACGGCGACCGTCCAGGCGAACCGGACGGGGCCCTTGTTCTCCTCCTCTTGGAGGAAACCGCCCATGTCACCCAGGACGGAGAAGCCCAGGGCCACCAGGAGGGTGATACCCGACCGGCGCAGGAAGCGGGCCACGGCCTCCCCGCGTCGCGGGTGGAGGACGAAGGTGTAGACGCGGGCGATGTTCCGCAGCGGGTAGGCCGCGCCGCCGACCCACAGGAGTCTTTTGGTGACGGCCAGTTCCAGCGAGTGCCGAGGGACGGGGGCCGCCCTGGCGGCCGAGGTCGCCGAAGTCGCGAACGGCAGCCCCGCCGCGGCGGCGGGCGACTGCGCGGCGGGGTCGGCCGGCGGTCTCTCCCAGGGCCGGCGCGGCGGCACGGGCGGCGCGGGCGGCGGCGCGGTGGGTGGCGCGGTGGGTGGCGGTGTCGAAGGCGCGGTGGGCGGCGCCGGCGGTGGCGCGGCCGGTGACTCCGGCGGCCTGGCCGGTTCCGGCGCCTGGGGCGACCCGGTCGTCTCCATGCTTCCCCCTGAGATGGACCCGCGACGGAGCGGAGCCTCATTAACCACCCGGTGCGCTCGGGTCACAAGGCGAATTCCGGCCGCCGGCCAGATCAGGCGGGGAACTTCCGGTCGACCCAGCGGAAGAGGAACTCGATCAGCGCCGCCGCACCGGCCGCGACGCCCACCGCGATCCACGGCATGGTGGTGCCCTCCAGTTCCAGCTGGAAGAACTCCTGCAGCCACGGCACGGCGAGGACGATCAGGAACGCCCCGCCCATCGCGCCGACCAGGCCCACCCGCCACCACGTGTACGGGCGGGCGATGATCGCAAGGACCCACATCGAGGTCAGGAACAGCGTGAGCGTCGCCGCGCTGGTCTCCGACTTCAGGGCGTCCGCGCCGGAGTAGTGGGCGCGGGCGACCACGTACGTCACGAAGGTGGCCGTCGCCGCGACCACACCGCCCGGGATCGCGTACCGCATCACGCGCTTCACGAAGTGCGGCTTGGCGCGCTCCTTGTTCGGGGCCAGGGCCAGGAAGAAAGCGGGGATGCCGATGGTCAGGGTGGACAGCAGGGTCAGGTGGCGGGGCAGGAAGGGGTACTCGACCTGCGAGCAGACCACCAGGACCGCCAGCAGTACCGAGTAGACCGTCTTCGTGAGGAAGAGCGTGGCCACGCGGGTGATGTTGCCGATGACCCGGCGTCCCTCGGCGACCACGGAGGGCAGCGTCGAGAAGCTGTTGTTCAGCAGCACGATCTGGGCGACGGCGCGCGTCGCCTCCGAGCCGCAGCCCATGCTGACGCCGATGTCCGCGTCCTTGAGCGCGAGCACGTCGTTGACGCCGTCGCCGGTCATCGCGACGGTGTGGCCCCTGGACTGGAGGGCCGCGACCATGTCGCGCTTCTGCTGCGGGGTGACGCGGCCGAAGACGGAGTTCTCGTCGAGGACCTTCGCCATCTGCTCCCGGTCGGTGGGCAGCCGCCGGGCATCGACGGTGTTCTCCGCGCCGGGCAGCCCGAGCTTGCCGGCGACCGCGCCGACGGAGACGGCGTTGTCACCCGAGATGACCTTCGCCCTGACGTTCTGGTCCGCGAAGTAGCGCAGGGTGTCGGCGGCGTCGGGGCGCAGCCGCTGCTCCAGGACGACCAGGGCGGTCGGCCTGACGTCGGCGGCGACGGCCGGGTCGTCGAGCTCGCGGGCGGAGCGGGCGAGCAGCAGGACCCGTAGGCCCTGTGCGTTGAGGTCGTCGATCTCCTCCAGGGCCGGGTCGTCCGCCGGCAGCAGCACGTCGGGGGCGCCGAGCAGCCAGGTGTTGTTCTCGCCGTCGCCCTCGCTGAAGCTGGCGCCGCTGTACTTGCGGGCGGAGGAGAACGGCAGGGATTCGGTGCAGCGCCACTCCGCGCTGTCGGGGTAGGCGTCGATGATGGCCTGGAGGCTGGCGTTGGGCCTCGGGTCGGACTCGCCGAGCGCGCCGAGCACCTTCGTGACGTAGCCGGCTTCCGCGCCGCCGAGGGTACGGAGCTCGGTGACGTCCATGCCGCCCTCGGTGAGGGTGCCGGTCTTGTCGAGGCATACGACGTCGACGCGGGCGAGGCCCTCGATGGCGGGGAGTTCCTGGACCAGGCACTGCTTGCGGCCGAGCCGGACGACACCGATCGCGAAGGCGACGGAGGTGAGGAGCACGAGGCCCTCGGGGATCATCGGGACGATGCCGCCCACGGTCCGGGCGATGGAGTCCTTGAGGTCGGTGTCCTTGACGATCAGCTGGCTGATGATGAGGCCGATCGAGGTCGGGATCATCATCCACGTGACGTACTTGAGGATGGTGGAGATGCCGGAGCGCAGTTCGGAGTGGACGAGCGTGAACCGGGAGGCCTCTTCGGCGAGCTGGGCGGCGTAGGCCTCGCGGCCGACCTTGGTGGCGGTGAAGGCGCCACCGCCGGCGACCACGAAGGAGCCGGACATGACCGGGTCGCCGGGCTTCTTGAGGACGGGGTCGGCCTCGCCGGTGAGCAGGGACTCGTCGATCTCCAAGCCGTCCGCCTCGCCCACGGAGCCGTCGACGACGACCTTGTCGCCGGGGCCGAGTTCGATGACGTCGCCGAGGACGATCTCGGAGGTGGAGATCTCGGCGGTCCGGCCGTCGCGGCGGACAGCGGGTTTGGCCTCGCCGATGACGGCGAGGCCGTCGAGGGTCTTCTTGGCGCGCAGTTCCTGGATGATGCCGATGCCGGTGTTCGCGACGATCACGAAGCCGAAGAGGCTGTCCTGGATCGGCGCGACGAAGAGCATGATCACCCAGAGCACGCCGATGATCGCGTTGAACCGGGTGCAGACGTTGCCGCGGACGATGTCGGCGGTGGAGCGCGAAGAGCGGACGGGGACGTCGTTGACGTCGCCGCGCGCGACGCGCTCGGCGACCTCGGCCGTGGTGAGGCCGCCCGGCTTGAAACGGGGGGCGGGCGGCTTGACCGGGTGTACCGGGTCCAGCTCGGCCCCCGCGTCGATGGCCGTGCCGGCGCTGCCGCGGCCGCCCGGCTCCGGTCCGTCGGATTCGATCTTCGCCCGCTGCGTCATGCTTCCGACGGTAGAGGGCCCGGGAAGGCTTCACCCGCCGAGTGGTCATAAGATCCGACTTCGGGATGACCCGAATCCTCCGCCGGTAGCCCCTCGGCGCGGCGGCCGGCACGGCGCGCGGCGGCTAGAGCGTGTCCTCGGGCGCCGTCGGTCCGGTGGACCCGGTCCTCCCGTCCGGCGCCGTCGGTCCGGTGGACCCGGTCCGCCCGTCCCGCGCCGTCGGTCCGTCCCCCGGCGGCGCCGCGTGCTCGGCCGCCCGCTCGGCCGCGTGCCGCTTGAGGGCGGCGTCGCGGCCGCGGACGTACCAGATGCCGATCAGGCCGAGGAGGCCGCCGGCCGCGCAGGTCCACACCCACCACAGCTGCCCCCGGTCGGCGAACCACCCGTAGAAGGGGAGCTGGACGACGAACAGGGCGAACCAGAGGATCGTGCCGCCGGTGACGGTCGCGACGACCGGGCCCTCCAGGGGTTCGGGCGCCTCGTGCTTCGCAGTCCATTTCGCCATGCGGCAAGTCTAGGCGGGCCGGTCCGGGCCCCTTCGCCGCCCGCCCCTCCGGACGCCCGCGGCCTTTCCCAAGGGCCCCGGCGCGGCTCGCCGCGGGGTCTACGCGCGGAGATGGACGCCCTTTCCTTCATGTGTTCATACTGAAACGGTTTGGGCGTGGCCCATTTTCTTCGTAGGAACACCCATTGAGGACCGTATGAGCACCCCGGCCCCCGCCCCCGCGCCCACCACCCCGGAACCCTCCCGGCCGACCTCCGGAGTGGACCGCTACTTCAAGATCTCCGAGCGCGGCTCGACCGTCGCCCGCGAGGTCCGCGGCGGCTTCGCGACCTTCTTCGCGATGGCCTACATCATCGTGCTGAACCCGATCATCCTGGGCAGCGCGAAGGACATGTACGGCCACCAGCTCGACGCCGGCCAGCTGGTGACGGCCACCGTCCTGACGGCCGCCTTCACCACCCTCCTCATGGGCGTCATCGGCAACGTCCCGATCGCCCTCGCCGCCGGCCTGGGCGTCAACACCGTCGTCGCCCTCCAGCTCGCCCCGCGCATGAGCTGGCCCGACGCCATGGGCATGGTGGTGCTGGCCGGCTTCGTGGTGATGCTGCTGGTCGCGACCGGCCTGCGCGAGCGGGTCATGAACGCCGTCCCGATGGGCCTGCGCAAGGGCATCGCCATCGGTATCGGCCTGTTCATCATGCTGATCGGCCTGGTCGACGCGGGCTTCGTCTCCCGCATCCCGGACGCCGCGCACACCACGGTCCCGCTCCAGCTCGGCAGCGACGGTCATCTGCACGGCTGGCCGGTGCTGATCTTCGTCGTCGGCGTGCTGCTGACCCTCGCCCTGCTGATCCGCAGGACGCCGGGCGCGATCCTGATCTCCATCGTCGTCATGACCGTGATCGCGGTCGCCGTCCAGCTGATCGCCTCGCTGCCGGCCACGGCCTGGGGCCTGACCGTCCCCGAGTGGCCGGGCAATCCGGTGGCCGCACCCGACTTCGGCCTCGTGGGCCAGGTCAGCCTGTTCGGCGGCTTCGGGAAGGTCGGGATGCTGACCGGCATCCTGTTCGTCTTCACCGTGCTGCTGTCCTGCTTCTTCGACGCGATGGGCACCATCCTCGGTGTCGGCGACGAGGCGAAGCTGATCGACGAGAAGGGCGACTTCCCCGGCATCAACAAGGTGCTGTTCGTCGACGGCCTGGCCGTCGCCTCGGGCGGCGCGACCTCGTCCTCGGCCACCACCTGCTTCGTGGAGTCCACGGCCGGAGTCGGCGAAGGCGCCCGCACGGGCCTGGCGAACGTCGTGACCGGGTGCCTTTTCGCCGTGGCGCTGTTCTTCACCCCGCTCGCCACCATGGTCCCGTCCCAGGCGGCGACCCCCGCCCTGGTGGCGGTCGGCTTCCTGATCCTGGCGGGCTCGGTCAAGGACATCGACTGGAGCGACTTCACCATCGCCGTCCCGGCCTTCCTGGCCATGGTGATGATGCCCTTCACCTACTCGATCACCAACGGCATCGGCATCGGCTTCGTGAGCTTCTGCGCCCTGCGCCTGGCGACCGGCCGGGGCCGGGAGGTCCCGGTGGCCATGTACGTGGTGTCGGCGGTGTTCGTCTTCTACTACGCGATGCCGGCCCTCGGCCTCACGTAGGTCCCCCGCGTCACCATCACGCCGGCCTCACGTGAGGCCGTAGAACTTCTCCGTCTCGTCGACGGCCGCCTTGAAGCGCTCGTCGAAGTCATCGCGAATGAGCGTCCGGACCACATAGTCCTGGACGCTCATTCCGCGTTTGGCGGCGTGTGTACGGAGCCTGTCGAGGAGCTCCCCGTCTATGCGCATGCTGAGCACATGTGTCCCCATGCCGAAAGACTCGGGGCAGAGGGGGCGCGCGCGGGTGGCTTTTCGCCGCCGGCTCACCCGTACGAGTGACGAGAAATAACCGGTTTTCCTTAGGGAGGGTAATGAGTTACTCTAAGGACATGCATGACCTTTCCCATGGCGACGACGCTGCCGCCGTGAACGATCTCCGCTCCGCCGTCATGCGACTGGGCCGGCGCCTGAAGCACCAGCGCGTGGACGAGTCGCTGAGCCCGACCGAGATGTCGGTGCTCGGCACCCTTGCCCGGTGCGGCCAGGCCACCCCCGGTGAGCTGGCCAGGCGGGAGCACGTCCAGCCGCCGTCGATGACACGCATCGTCGCGCTGCTGGAGGCCAAGGGACTGGTCACGCTGGAGCCGCACCCGGACGACCGCCGCCAGAAGGTGGTCCGCCAGACGGAAGAAGCCGAAGCGATGCTCGAAGAGAGCCGTCGCAAGCGCAACGCCTTCCTGGCCGGGCTCGCGGCCGAGCTGACCGAGGACGAGTGGGCCAAGCTGCGCGAGGCCGCGCCCGTCCTGGAGAAGCTCGCCCACCTGTAGGAACGACGCCAGGAGGCGAACGCTTTTGAGTACGGGAACCGGAGCAGACTCCGCACCCGGCCACATATCCACCCCTACCACCGCCGCACCCGCACCTGCGGGCAAGAACTCCATGTTCAGCTCGCTGAAGATACGGAACTACCGGCTCTTCGCGACCGGTCAGGTCGTCTCGAACACCGGCACCTGGATGCAGCGCATCGCCCAGGACTGGCTGGTCCTCTCCCTGACCGGGTCCGCCTCCGCCGTCGGCATCACCATCGCCCTGCAGTTCCTGCCGATGCTGGCCTTCGGCCTCTACGGCGGCGTACTCGCCGACCGGCTGCCGAAGCGGCCCCTGCTGATCGTCACCCAGAGCGCCATGGGCCTGACCGGCGTCGCCCTGGCCGTGCTCACCCTGGCGGGACACGTCCAGGTCTGGCACGTCTACCTCGCCGCCTTCCTCCTCGGCCTGATCACCGTCGTCGACAACCCGGCGCGGCAGACCTTCGTCCCCGAGATGGTCGGCAAGGACCAGGTGGCCAACGCGATCAGCCTGAACTCGGCAAACTTCCAGTCCGCGCGGCTGGTCGGCCCGGCGATCGCCGGTGTGCTGATCACCGCCGTCGGCTCCGGCTGGGCCTTCCTGCTGAACGGGCTGTCCTTCGCCGCGCCCGTCATCGGACTGCTGCTGATGCGCACCCGCGAACTGCACCCCGTCGAGCCCCGTCCGCGCGCCAAGGGACAGCTGCGCGAGGGTCTGCGGTACGTCGCCGGGCGCCCGGAGCTGATCTGGCCCATCGCGCTCGTCGGCTTCATCGGCACCTTCGGGTTCAACTTCCCGATCTGGCTGTCGGCCTTCGTCAGCGACGTCTTCCACGGGGACGCGGGCACGTACGGGCTCTTCAACACCCTGATCGCCGCCGGCTCCCTGGCGGGCGCGCTGCTCGCCGCCCGGCGCGGGCACTCCAGGCTTCGGCTGCTCGTGGCGGCGGCCGTACTGTTCTCGGCCCTGCTGCTGGTGACCGCCTTCGCGCCCGGCTTCTGGCTGTTCGCCGCGCTGCTCGTGCCGATCGGCGTCTTCGGACTGACGGTCAACGTCACCGCCAACTCCAGCGTGCAGATGGCGACCGACCCCGAGATGCGGGGGCGGGTCATGGCCCTGTTCATGATGGTCTTCACCGGCGGCACCCCGTTGGGCGCTCCGCTGCTGGGCTGGATCACCGACGCCTACGGCGCGCGGGTCGGCATGGCCGCGGGCGGGCTGATCTCCCTGGCCGCCTCCGTGGCCATCGCCCTGGTCCTGGCCCGGATCGGCAACCTGCGCCTGCGGGTGAACCGCCGCGGCGTCTCCTTCGTCCCGGCCGCGCCCACCGCCGCGACCCGCCGCGAACTGGTGGCGGTGGCGTGAGCCCCGGCGGGGCCTTCGAGCCCCGCCGAGGCACTCCCGGCCCGGCCGGCACTGCGGGGGGCGGGCGTGGAGCGCCGCAGGGTCCGGGGCCGAGCCCCGGCAGCGGCGCCGCACCCGCGCCCGCGCCCGCCGCTAGGCTCACCGCATGAGACTGTTCGCCGCCGTCCTCCCGCCCGCCGAGGCCGTCACCGAGCTGGCCCGGGCCGTGGAGGGCCTGCGCGACGACCACCTCCGGTGGACCGCGCAGGCGGGCTGGCACTTCACCCTCGCCTTCATGGGCGAGGTACGGGACGAGGTGCTCCCGGACCTGCACGCCCGGCTGGAGCGGGCCGCCCACCGCTCGGCCCCCTTCACCCTGCGCCTGCACGGCGCGGGCCACTTCGGCGACCGCGCCCTGTGGGCCGGAGCCGCCGGCGGGCTCGACGGGATGCGGATGCTGGCCGAACGGGCCGACGCCGCCGCCCGCCGGGCCGGAGTGCCCATGGAGCAGCACCGCCGGTACACCCCGCACCTGACCCTGGCCCGCAGCCGCGAAGCCGCCGATCTGGGGCCGTACCTGGCGGGGCTCGCCCCCTTCGAGGGCACCCCCTGGCGGGTCACCGAGCTGAGCCTGGTGCGCAGCCACCTGCCGGTCGACGGGGTGCCCGGCGAGCAGCCCCGCTACGAGACCGTCGCCGCCTGGCCGCTGGCCGGCTGAGCGCGTACCCCGCGCCGACGCCGGGCCGCACGCGCGACGGGCACGGCGAAGCCCCTGCGTCATGGCCGCGGGGGCTGCCGCGTTACGCTCGACGGGTGGATCCCAAGACCAGAAACCGTGTCATGGCCGGTGTGCTCGTGCTGATGTTCCTCGTCGTGGCCGTGGCTGCCGCCGTCGGACAGTAGGCCCGCCGGCGGCCCGCCGCGCTACCAGGCGAAGGCCTCCGGCGACGGCCCCGGACCGGGAAAGATCTCGTCGAGGTCCGCCAGGACCTCCTCCGAGAGCTCCAGCTCGACCGCCCGCAGCGCGGAGTCGAGCTGCTCCTGCGTACGCGGTCCCACGATCGGCCCGGTGATCCCGGGACGCGTCAGCAGCCAGGCCAGCGCGACCTCGCCCGGCTCCAGCCCGTGCTTGTGCAGCAGGTCCTCGTACGCCTTCACCTGGGCGCGCACGGCACTGTTGGCCAGCGCCTCCGCCGAGCGGCCCGAGGCGCGCCGCCCCGACTCGGCGGACTTGCGGATGACGCCGCCCAGCAGGCCCCCGTGCAGCGGGGACCACGGGATGACGCCGAGCCCGTAGGCCTCGGCAGCCGGGACGACCTCCATCTCGGCGCGCCGCTCGGCGAGGTTGTAGATGCACTGCTCGCTGACCAGCCCGAGCCGGCCGGTCCGCGCCGCCACCTCGTTGGCCTGCGCGATCTTCCAGCCGGGGAAGTTCGAGGAGCCGGCGTAGAGGATCTTGCCCTGCTGGATCAGGACGTCGATGGCCTGCCAGATCTCCTCGACCGGGGTGCGCCGGTCGACGTGGTGGAACTGGTAGAGGTCGATGTAGTCCGTCTGCAGCCGCTTGAGGCTGGCCTCGACGGCCCGCCGGATGTTCAGCGCCGACAGGCGGTCGAAGTTGGGCCAGGGGGCCCCCTCGGCGGCCATGCTGCCGTAGACCTTGGTGGCCAGCACGGTCTTCTCCCGGCGGCCCCCGCCCTGACTGAACCAGGTGCCGAGGATCTCCTCGGTACGGCCCTTCTTCTCGCCCCAGCCGTAGACGTTGGCCGTGTCGAAGAAGTTGATGCCCGAGTCGAGGGCGGAGTCCATGAGGGAGTGGCTCTCCGACTCCCCCGTCTGGGGACCGAAGTTCATGGTGCCGAGTACGAGTCGGCTGACCTTGAGGCCGCTACGTCCGAGCTGTGTGTACTTCATGGGGCACTAGCCAACTGCTTGCAGTGCACTCGATGCAAGTCCAGCCTGTGAAGGGTGTGTTACAGAGCGGGGCCGGGACGGTACGGGCCGCCGATCCCCCAGGCCTGGTGCAGGACCGCGGCGAACTCCCCCGCCAGCTTGTGCTCGCCCGAGGCGTTCGGGTGCGTGCCGTCGTAGGTGTCGCGGTGGATGTCGTACCCGTCCGGGCGGGCGGCCAGCAGGAGCGGCGAGGCGGCCGTCGTCAGGTCGGCGACCGCTTTGGCCAGCAGCTCGTTGAACAGTGCCACCTCGGCCGCGAAGGGCGCGTCCTCTTCGGCCCGGACGTTCGGTATCACCGGCAGCAGCACCATCCGCACGGCGGGGGCGGCGGCGCGGGCCCGCTCGACGAAACGGCGGACGTTGGCGGCGGTCTCGTCGGCGCGCGTGTAGAAGCCGAGGTCGATCAGGCCGAGGGAGACGAGCAGCACGTCGGGCCGGGCGGCGCGCGCGGCGGGCCCGATGAGCGGGGCCATGTGCTGCCAGCCCTCGCCCCAGCCGGCCAGGTGGCGGCGGGCATCGGCCGGGAAGTCCGGGGCGGCGTACGCGTGGCTGGTCGGCGCGTCGGCCGCCGTGTCGTACAGCTCGCTGCGCGGGCCGACGATCCGGTGGGGCCCGCCGCTGGTGGTGCCGAGGTGCTGCCACATCCGGTAGCGCCAGGTGTAGTCGCCGGCGCGTCCGATGGTCATGGAGTCGCCGACGAACATGAAACGCATCCGGTCATCATCGCGGATCACGCGACAGGAACCCCTGTGATGCCGAACACTCCGTGCGGGCTGGCAGGCTGGGGGAATGCGCATGCCCCCCTGGACCGCCCGCCCCACCGCCGTCTCCGCGGCCGCCGTCGCCCTGCTGTCCGTCGCGTCCGTCGGTCCGGCCGCTGCGGCCGGTGCGGCGGCGACCGGGCCCGGGGCCTCGTCGTTCACGATCGCCGACCCCCGGATCAAGGAGTCGAGCGGGCTGGCGGCCAGCCGGATCCACCCCGGCGTGTACTGGACGCACAACGACAGCGACGACGGCCCGTACGTCTACGCCGTGGACGCGGCGACCGGCAGGACCGTGGCCCGGGTGACGCTGACGGGCATCGGGAAGCCGCGCGACGTCGAGGGGATCTCGCTCGGTCCGGACGGGCAGCTGTACGTCGGCGACATCGGCGACAACAAGGACGGCACCTGGGACCACGTGTGGATCTACCGGTTCCGGGAGCCGAAGGAGCTCGGCGACGCCACGGTGAAGGGCACGCAGTTCACGGTGCGGTACGAGGACGGGCCGCGGAACGCGGAGGCGCTGATGGTGCACCCGGTCACGGGCCGGGTGTACATCGCGAGCAAGCACGAGAGCAGGGGCGGCCTGTACGAGGGCCCGGCGCAGCTGTCCACGGCCGGACCGAACGTGTTCCGGCGGGTCGCGGACGTGCCGTGGGTGACGGACGGGGCGTTCTCACCGGACGGCGGGCGGCTCACGCTGCGCGGCTACTTCATGGCCCGCACCTACCCGTGGCAGGACGGCCGGCCGCAGGGCGGGGGCGAGCGGGTGGACGCGCCGTGGCAGGGGCAGGCGGAGTCGGTGACCTACACGGCGGACGGCTCGACGTTGATGTTCGGCGCGGAGGGCGAGGGCAGCCGGGTCGTCGCGGTCCCGGCCGGGACCGCGACCCCCCCCCCCGCCGCGCCCGCCGCGGCCGCCACCACACCCCCGCCGGGGGCCCCCGCGGGGGCGGGGCCCGCGTGGGGGGCGCCCCCCCCGCCGCCCCGCGCTCCCGTTGCGGCCGGCCCGGCGGGGGGCGCCCCCGGGGGGGGGGGGGCCCGGGCGGGCCCCCCCCACCGCCGCGCCGTCCGCGCCGGCCGCGTCCTCCACCTCACCGCGGCCGGGGCCCCCGCCGGGCGCGGAGCCGGCGGCGGAGCCGGGTTCCTTCGGCAAGGGCGCGCTGGTCCTGGCCGGCGCCCTGGCGGCCGTCTTCGCCGCCAGGCACCTCTTCCGCCGCCGCACCGCCGAGTAGCCCGCGTGACCCCGAGGGTTCCGAGCGGCCCCAGGGGTCAGGAGTGGCCCAGGTCGGCGGACTGCACGTCCGTCACGGGGACCGAGCCCGTGTGGGGGGAGGGGCGCAGGAGGAACTCGTCCGACGCCATCGAGTCGAGCACCGGCGGCGCCGGCCTCGGCGGCTTCGGCATCACCGCGGCCTCCGAATGCCCACCGCACCCGTAGGAGAGGGAGACGAGGCGCCCGTCCGCCGGCCCGAACTCGTTCGCACAGACACCGAACGCCTGTCCGAGCGACCCTCCGATCGCGACCAGGAAGCCGCACGACACGCACGACGCCGGCGCGGCCTGCGCCATCGGCGTCTTCGCGCCGAACGACTCGTCCCACCGGTCGGCCGCACTGTGCAGCCCGTACCGCGACAGCACCCGCGCGCGCCGCATGCCGAGCTCCTCCGCCACGGAGGTGATGGACCCCCGCACCGGAACCACCGCGCGGTCGGTGACGTCGGCGTCCTCCGCCTCGACCAGTTCGGCCATCTCGGGGGAGACCACCGAGTTCGGCGGCGGGGCGTCCTCGCCCGACCAGCCCGGCTCCAGCCGCAGGTCCTCGGCGTCGGTGGGCAGCAGGTCGCCCGGCCCCATGTCGCCGGGGCGCAGCCGCTCGCTCCACGGCACCCACTCGGGGGCGAGGAGCGCGTCGTCGCCCGGCAGCAGCACCGTTTCGTCGAGCGTGATGTTCTTCGCGCGGGAGGCGCGGGTCACGGTGACGGCCCAGCGCCAGCCCCGGTAGCCCGGTTCCTTGCACTCGAAGAAGTGGGTGACGACCCGGTCGCCCTCCGCCACGGCGGAGACGTGCTCGCCCACCACTCCGGGGAACGCGGCCTCCTCGGCCGCCGCGCGGGCGAGTTCTACCGCCTCCACGCACAGGCGGTCGGGGGTACGCGGGGTACGGCTTCGCGTCGTCGCAGCACTCACTGGTCTCGTTCTCTCCTACGCCGTCTCACGTGTGCGCCGTCCGTACTGTCGTCCACAACGACCCGTCGGTGCTGTCCGTACGTGGCGCGGGCGGAGCGGACCAGAGGGCCGCGTCGACGTCCGCACCCGATCGGCCTCGGGCGCACCTTCCTGCGATTCCATTCTGCGGGATCGCGAAGAGGCGCGCGGCCAAGAGCAACCGCCGGTGGCGCGCTACGCACGCTACCTCCTCCGAAGCCTCCGGCCCACATGCAAGGTCCGATTCGCGGACAAGCCTGCGACCGGAGGCGGGCCCTCCCAGGGCCCGCGACGCGCCGGGAGGGGTCCGCGACGGCCCTGTGGGGCACTATGGCGAGGTGGCACCCGTACGGTCGTCCGCCGACGGCTCGGGACCGGCCAGGCGGGCCGGCCGGGCCGTCGGGCGTGCCCTGCACCTGCCCATCACGGGTACGGCGCGCGGGATCCGGCGGGCCACGCACGCGCACGGTGCCGGCGAGTCGGGCCTCGGGAAACTGATCGAGCTGCACGCGATCAACGGCGCCGGCGATGTGATGATCACGGTCGCTCTGGCCTCGACGGTGTTCTTCTCCGTCCCCACCGACGAGGCCCGCGGCCGGGTGGCCCTGTACCTGGCGATCACGATGGCGCCCTTCACCCTGCTGGCCCCGGTGATCGGCCCGCTCCTGGACCGGCTGCCGCACGGACGGCGCGCCGCGATGGCGGCCGCGATGCTCGCCCGGGCGCTGCTGGCGGTGATGATGTCCGGCGCGGTGGCCACGGGCGGGCTGGAGCTGTATCCGGCGGCCCTGGGCGTCCTGGTCGCGTCCAAGGCGTACGGGGTGGTCCGCAGCGCGGTGGTGCCCCGACTGCTGCCCCCGAAGTTCTCACTCGTCAAGGCGAACTCACGGGTCACGCTGGCCGGTCTGCTGGCCACGGGCGCGGCGGCGCCGGTGGCCGCCGGACTGCACTCGATCGGCCCGCCGTGGCCGCTGTACGGGGCCTGCGCGATCTTCGTGTGCGGCACCTTCGCGGCGTTCACGCTGCCGCACAAGGTGGACGAGGCGAAGGGCGAGCGCCGGGCCCGGCTTTCCACGCACGAGGCGCGCTCACCGAAGCCGGGGCTGCGGACGGTCGGTCCCTCCGTGCTGTGCGGGCTGCTCGCCAACGCCTCGATGCGCGCCCTGTCCGGGTTCCTGATCTTCTTCCTGGCCTTCCTGCTGCGGGACCACCCGATGGCCGGGCAGAGCGCGGCGGTGTCGTTGGGCATCGTGGGCGTCTCGGCGGGCGTGGGCAACGCGTGCGGCACGGCGGTGGGGGCGTGGCTGCGGGCGCGGGCCCCGGAGGCCATCATCGCCGCCGTACTGAGCCTGACGCTGGTGGTCGCGGTGCTCGCGGCGGTGTTCTTCAGCGGGCTGTTCATGGCGGTGCTGGGGGCGACGGCCGGCTTCTGCCAGGCGCTGGCGAAGCTCTCCCTGGACGCGATGATCCAGCGGGACGTCCCGGAGTCCGTCCGCACCTCGGCCTTCGCCCGCTCGGAGACCCTGCTGCAGGTGGCATGGGTCCTGGGCGGCGCGATCGGCATCGCCCTGCCGCTGAACGGCGTACTGGGCATGGCCGTCGCGGCCGCCCTGGTCGCCCTCGGCACGACGATGGCCCTCCGCGGCCTCCTCTCCTCCCCCCACCCCCACCACCCCGGCCCCTCCCGCCCCCGCGTGGCCTGACCGGGGTCCGCAACCCAGCCCCGCCGGCGTTAGAGACGCGGGGTCCGGGCCAGCGCCCCGACACTTCCAGCCCCGCCGGCGCTTGAGGCGCTGGGTCCGGGCCAGCGCCCCGGCACTTCCAGCCCCGCCGGCGTTTGAGGCGCTGGGTCCGGGACAGCGTCCCGACACTTCCAGCCCCGCCGGCGCTTGAGGCGCTGGGTCCGGGACAGCGTCCCGACACTTCCAGCCCCGCCGGCGTTTGAGGCGCGGGGTCCGGGGCAGCGCCCCGGCAGCGGCGCCGCACCCGAAAGCCCGGCCCCGGCGCAGCCGAACGGCCGCCGCACCCCCGAGCCCGGCGCAGCCGACGCGGCACGAGGACCCCGTGCGGCGGCGCAGCCCACCGGCCCGATAGCCTTCGGCTCATGACCGCACCGCTTTTCTCGGGTAGGGCCCGCCGCAGCGTCGCGGCCCTCGGAGCCGTGTCCGCCGGCCTCCTCCTCCTCTCCGCCTGCGACAAGCCGACACCGCTGGCGACCGTGACGGTCGGCACCGAGTCGGTGTCCGCCGAGGCCGCCTGCCACGACGGCAAGGAGCTCTCCATGGAAAAGGTCCAGGAGTGCCTCACCGAACTGAAGGCCGCCAAGACCGTCGACTACACCCGCGGTGACACCCTCCGCCTCGGTGTCGAGCCCGAAGTCGTCGAGGACGGCAAGAAGTGGCAGGCGATCCTGGACGGGCAGCCCATCACCGAGCCGTCCTCCAACACCTACCGCAGCTTCCCCGGCGCCGACGTCTTCGCGACCGGCGGCCAGGGCGAGGCCCCGGCCGCCAAGAAGCTGGCCTTCGTCCAGGTCGGCGAGGACGGCAAGCCCCTCGCCGTCTGGAGCTTCAACCTCAAGCTCAAGTAGCCGGCGGCCCCGGTGCGCGTGCTCGTCGTGACCGCGGTGGCGGCGGAGGCAGACTCCGTCGCGACCGGTCTGACCCCTCATCCGGACGCTCCCGGTCCTGAGCCGCGCACCCTCCCCCCGGGGCATCCCCGCACGCAGTCCGGGGAGGGGTACCCCGTCACCCGCCGGGACCTTCCCGGCATCGCCTTCGACGTGCTCGTCGCGGGCGTCGGGCCGGCGGCGGCCGCCGCCGGCACCGCCACCGCCCTCGCCCTCGCCCCCTACTCGCTCGTCGTGTCCGCCGGAATCGGCGGCGGGTTCCGGCCCGCCGCCCCCCTCGGCTCCCTGGTGGTCGCCGACGCGATCGTCGCCGCCGACCTGGGCGCCGAGACCCCCGACGGCTTCGTCGGCGTGAGCGAACTCGGCTTCGGCCGCACCGTGCACCTGCCGCCCGCCGAGCTCGCCGCACGTGCCGCCGAGGCCACCGGGGCCCTGCTCGCCCCCGTGCTGACCGTCTCCACCGTCACCGGGACCGCCGACCGGGCCGCCGCGCTCGCCGCCCGGCACCCGCTGGCCGGGGCCGAGGCCATGGAGGGCTTCGGCGTCGCGGAGGCGGCCGCCGCGCACGGGCTGCCCGTACTGGAGATCCGCGCCGTGTCCAACGCCGTGGGCCCGCGCGACCGTGCCGCCTGGCGGATCGGGGACGCGCTCGCGGCCCTCGCCGGCGGCTTCCGCGCGCTGGGGCCCGTACTCGCGAACTGGGGAGAACGCCATGAGCACCGGTGACACCGCCGACCGCGACCCGCGGGGACCACTGAGGATCGCCTACTCGCCCTGCCCGAACGACACCTTCGTCTTCGACGCGTGGGCGCACGGCCGCGTCCCGGACGCACCCGCGCTCGACGTCACCTTCGCCGACATCGACCTCACCAACGGCATGGCGGAGCGCGGCGAGCTCGACGTGCTCAAGGTGTCCTACGCCGTCCTGCCGTGGGTGCTGGAGGAGTACGCCCTCCTCCCCTGCGGCGGCGCGCTGGGACGCGGCTGCGGGCCGCTCGTGCTGTCGCGGGAGCCCGGCCTGGACCTGGCGGGCCGGACGGTCGCCGTGCCGAGCGAACGCTCCACCGCCTACCTGCTGTTCCGGCTGTGGGCGGCGGACGTGCTGCCCGACGGCGTCGGCAAGGTGGTCGTGATGCCGTTCCACGAGATCATGCCGGCCGTGCGCGACGGACGCGTGGACGCCGGACTGGTCATCCACGAGGCCCGTTTCACCTATCAGGACTACGGGCTGCACCGCCTCGCCGACATGGGCGAGCACTGGGAGTCCACCACGGGCCTGCCGATCCCGCTCGGCGCGATCATCGCCAGGCGCTCGCTGGGCCCGGAGCGGCTGCGCGCGCTCGCCGCATCGGCCCGTACGTCGGTCCGGATGGCCTGGGACGACCCCGAGGCGTCCCGTCCGTACGTACGCGCCCACGCCCAGGAGCTGGACCCGGCGGTCGCCGACCAGCACATCGGGCTCTACGTCAACGAGTTCACCGCCGACCTCGGCGAGGCGGGCTACGCGGCGGTGCGCGGACTGCTCACGCGGGCGGCCGCCGAGGGGCTGGTACCGGCCATCGCGCCCGGCGCCCTCGACTTCCCGTAGCGCCTCGCGGGGCGCGAACGGCCGCGCCCCACCGCTCCTGCGGGCGGCGGGGCGCAGGTCCGTGCGGGTCTGCCCGGGGCGTCAGACGTCGAGCTGGTCGGCCACCGCGCGCAGCAGGCCGGCGATCTTCGTGCCGTGCACCTTGTCGGGGTAGCGGCCCCGCTCCAGCATCGGGGTGATGTTCTCCAACAGGGTCGTGAGGTCCTGCACGATCGAGGCGAGCTCGTCGGGCTTGCGCCGCTGCGCCGCCGCGACGGACGGCGCCGGGTCCAGCACCGTCACCGAAAGCGCCTGGTCACCGCGCTGGCCGGCGACGACCCCGAACTCGACGCGCTGGCCGGGCTTGAGGGAGTCGACCCCGGCAGGGAGCACCGACGAGTGGACGAAGACGTCGCCGCCGTCGTCGCGGGAGAGAAAGCCGAAGCCCTTCTCACTGTTGAACCACTTGACCTTGCCGGTAGGCACGTCCGTCCTCTGTCCTTGTGCTCGTCGGGGGTCCGGAACTCCGTGAAAGGGTCCGGACAACAGCGCAGCGGGCCATGTGTGACCCGCCGCCTCAAGGCTAATGGCCGGGGGCCGGGAGACAAGTCGTTACCCGGTCCTTCGCCGTCGGCTGCTTCGGCCAAGGAACTACCCTGGTGGGGTGACTGTTACTCCTCATTCCGACGAAGCGCGGCCCGGCGACGCCCTCGTGAAGACCGGCGGCATCGTGTTCATCGCCGGCGCCGTGGCCACGCTCGCGACGATGGCCCCGCTGTTCCTCGACGTCGACCCGTTCCCCTCGTACGCGTGGGCCGTGTGCATGCTGATGGGCGTCGGCTTCGCCATCTCCGCGGCGGGCGTGCTCCGCTCCGCCGCGGCGCAGCGCCGCCAGGCCCGCGCCTCACAGGCGCCGCGGGCCTAGCCGCCCGCAGCCCGGGCCGGGTCCCGTCCCGAGTGCCGGGCCGGGCCGGCACGGGTCAGACCGTACGGGCCGCCACGTACTGCGCGAGCCATTGCGGCAGCGCGGTGAGGTCGGGCAGCACCACGTCCGCGCCCGCCGCCCGCAGTTCCGGCTCCGGGCACGGGCCCGTCGGCACGACCACCGACAGCGCCCCCGCCGTGCGGGCGCCGCGTACGTCGCCCACGTGGTCGCCGACGTAGACCTGCGCCCCGTACTCGCGCAGCGCGCCCGCCTTGGCCTCCGCCCACAGCCAGCCGATCACCGCGTCCGGCTCGATGCCCAGGTGCGCCAGGTGCAGGCGGGCGTTCGGCTCGTGCTTGGCCGTGACCACGATCGCCCGCCCGCCGAGCGCCCGCACGGCGTCGATCGCCTCGCGGGCGCCGGGCATCGCCGGGGTCGTCGCGATGGCGTGGGTCGGGTAGATCTCCCGGTAACGGTCCGCGACGGCCGGGATCTCGGCCTCCGGGAACCAGTGCGCGAGCTCCTCCTCCAGCGGCGGACCGAGCCGCGTGACGGCCGCGTCGGCGTCGATGTACGTCCCCGTCTCGGCGGACAGGGCCTGGTAGGCGGCCTTGATCCCGGGGCGCGAGTCGATGAGGGTCATGTCGAGGTCGAAGCCGACGGTGAGGTTCATACGCCCATTGTGCCGAGCCCCACCGACCCACCCAGCCCCGCCGGCCTTCGAGGCACGGGGCCCGGGGCGGAGCCCCGATCACCCAGCCCGCCAGGCCCACCCAGCCCCGCCGGCGTTCGAGGCACGGGGCCCGGGGCGGAGCCCCGATCATCAGCCCCGCCGGCGTTTGAGGCGCGGGGTCCGGGGCGGAGCCCCGGGAAGCCGGCCCGCAGGGGCAGAGACCGCCGCCCCGCGTGGTCACCGGCGGGCACGCCACACCAGATACCCCGCCGAAGCCAGCGCAGCCCCCCGCACCAGCCACGGCCACATCCCCTCCATCGCCCCGCTCAGCTGGTCGTCGGCCAGCGCCGCACCCCACCGCCCGTCCATCCGTCCCCACAGCCACACCGCCGCTCCCACCAGCGCCGCCCCGATCGGGCCGAACAGCGCCCACTTGCGCTCGGCGGGCCCGAGCACCCGGGACGCGAAGGGAAGGAGCCCGCCGACCGCGAGCAGCAGCCAGTAGCCGCCGGCCGCGCCGGCGACGAGGAGGGCGGCGGCCAGCAGCAGCAGCACGTTCGGCCTGGCCCGGCCCGCCGCGACGGCCGCGCCCGCCGCCGCCTCGGGGGCCGCCGCCCCCGCCGCCTTGGCGGCGCGCCGCCGCTCCCGCAGGAACCGTACGGCGTTCCCCGCCCGTCCCCCGGCCGACCCGGCCGACCCGGCGGTCCCGGCGGTCCCGGCGGTCCCGGCGGGAGGCTCACCCGGTTCCGGGTCCTCCTCCGGATCCGCCTCGAACAGGTCCGGGATCTCGATGCCGCCCGCGAAGCCCTCCACCTGCGGGCCCGCGCCGTACGCGCCGGGGGCGACCCGCCACCAGTCGGGCTCTTCCCCGCCGGACGGCCCGAGTTCGTCGAGCCCCGCCAGGTGCGGCGGCACGTTCTCGGGCTCCGCCGCCGGGCGCGGCGCGGGCGCGCTCTTGCGCAGCAAGCGCCCCGGGCCGCGCTGCGCGGGCACCGCCGGGCCGGGCCGTACGGGGTCCTCGGCGGCCGCGACGGACCCCGCGCCCGCCCCGGGCGTCCGCCCCGGGAGGGTGCCCAGGGTGTCCAGGACCTCCTCGGGCGTGCCGATGCGCTCCAGGATGCGGCGTACGGCGGCCGGCGTCTCCGGTTCGTACTTGGCGCGCCGACGGTCGATCTCGTCCCGCAGCCCCGACACCAGCCGCATCCGGTCGCCCGAGGACAACGCCCGCCGCTGCGCCAAGTCCCCGACCCGGCTCAGATATTCGTAGACCAGCTGGTCGCTCTCGATCCCCATGCCCCGGCTCCTCCCGTACCGCCTGCCGGAAAGGTAGCGCGTGCGCCCGTGGAGCGGCCGGGGGCGCAGCGGATACCGTTGACCGGATGGGGACCGGCCGACTGACCGGCCGACGCGACCAGGAGGCAACTGTGCCCGAGGCAAGCACCGCTGCGGGAGGCACCGCGCAAGGCACCGCGGCAGACACCGCGGGCGGTACCGCGCGCGGCTCCGCGGGAAGCGCCCCGCGCTCCCTCGCCGAGGCGCTGCGCGCCCGTGACGACGAGGCGCTCGCCGGCCTGCTCCGGGCCCGCCCCGACCTGCTGAGCCCGGTGCCGGGGGACGTGACCCAGCTGGCCACCCGCGCCGGGACCCGGGCCTCGGTGGTACGCGCGCTGGAACGCCTGGACCGGTTCGCGCTGCAGACCGCCGAGGCGCTGGCGGTGTCCCCCGACCCGTGCCCGTACGCGGTGCTCCAGTCGCTGCTGACCGGCCACCACGGCGCGGGCACCCAGGGCGACGCCGCGCGCGCCGCCCTGCCCCGGGCCCTGGGCACCCTGCGCGACCAGGCCCTGGTGTGGGGCGGCGACGACCGGCTGCGGCTGGTCCGCACCGCCCGGGAGCTGCTCGCTCCGTCCGCCCGGCGGCCCTCGCCGACCGGCCTCGGGCCGACCGTCGCCGAGGCCACCGCCGGGATGTCGCCGACCCGGATCCAGGAGATCGTGGCGGCCGCGGGGCTGCCCGCCACCCACGACCCGGTGTCCGCGGTGACCGCGCTCACCGGGCTGTTCACCGACCCGGAGCGGATGTCCGCCCTGCTGGACCAGGCCCCGGCGGAAGCGCACCAGGTGCTGGGGCGGCTGGTGTGGGGGCCGCCGTACGGGGAGGTGACGCCGAATCCGGCGGCGCCGGTGCGCTGGCTGCGCGACCGGGGGCTGCTGCTGCCGGCGTCGGCGCGGACCGTCGTACTGCCCCGCGAGGTGGCGCTCCACCTGCGCGGGGGTCTGGCGCACCGGGACACCGCGCCGGTGGCTCCGGCGGTGCCGGCGCACCGCGAGCACCGTCCACAGCTTGTGGACGCGAACGCCGCCGGGCAGGCGCTGGCCGCGCTGTCCACCGTCGAGGAGCTGGTGAAGTCCTGGGAGCACACCGGTCCGGCGGTGCTGCGGGCGGGCGGGCTCTCCGTACGGGACCTCAAGCGGGCCGCGGCCACCTTGGACACCACCGAGGCATCGGCCGCGTTCTGGATCGAACTCGCCTACGCCGCCGGGCTGCTGGCCGGCGACGGGGAGGCGGACGAGCGGTACGCGCCCACGCCCGCCTTCGACGGCTGGTGCGAACTGCCGCCCGCCCAGCGATGGGCGGTCCTCGCGCGGGCCTGGCTGCCGGCGACCCGGACCGCCGGCCTGGTCGGCGAGCAGGACTCCAAGGGCCGCACCCTGTCGGTGCTCGGCCCCGAACTCGACCGCTCCGCCGCCCCCGAGGTGCGCCGGCGGGTCCTGGACCTCCTCGCGGCGCTGCCCGAGGGCGGCTCCGCCGACCCGGAGGCCCTGCTGGCCCGGCTCGCGTGGGAGCGGCCGGTACGCGGTACGAGCGATCTGCGCGCCCGCCTCGCGCAGTGGACGCTGACCGAGGCGGAGGTCCTCGGCGTGACCGGCCGGGGCGCCGTGTCCGGTCCGGGCCGGGCCCTGCTGGCACACCGCGACCCGGCGCCGCTCCTCGCGCCGCTGCTCCCGGAGCCGGTGGACCACGTCCTGCTCCAGGCCGACCTGACGGCCGTGGCGCCGGGGCCGCTGCGCCGCCCGCTCGGCGACGTCCTGGCGGTCCTCGCGGACGTGGAGTCCAAGGGCGGCGCGACGGTGTACCGCTTCACGCCCGGATCGGTGCGGCGCGCCCTGGACGCCGGGCACACCGCCGTCGACCTGCACGCCTTCCTCGCTGAGCACAGCATCACGCCGGTCCCGCAGCCTCTGTCGTACCTGATCGACGACGTGGCCCGGCGGCACGGGCACCTGCGGGTCGGGGCGGCCTCCTCGTACGTGCGCTGCGACGACGACTCCGTGCTGGGCGAGATCCTGGCCGACAAGCGCTCGGCCGGGCTGGCGCTGCGCCGCCTCGCGCCCACGGTGCTCGCCGCGCAGGCCGAACCGGGCGCCCTGCTCGACGGGTTGCGGGCGATGGGGTACGCGCCGGCCGCGGAGTCCCGTACCGGCGACGTCCTGGTGTCGCGGGCCGACGCGCACCGCGCCCCGGCGCGCTCGGCGCCCGTACCGGTTCCGGACGGCCCGCCGGTGCCGGACGCGACGCTGCTGGGGGCGGCCGTACGGGCGATCCGCGCGGGCGACCTGGCCGCGACGGCGGTCCGCAAGGAACCCTCCGCACCCGGCTCGGGGGACGCCGCCCAGGCTCCGGGCGAACTGCCGCGCACGAGCGCGGCGGAGACCCTGGCGACGGTGCAGGCCGCCGCTCTGACCGGGTCGGCGGTGTGGATCGGCTACGTGAACGCCGAGGGCGCGGCGAGCCAGCGGGTCATCGCGCCGGTGCGGGTGGAGGGCGGCTTCGTCACCGGGTACGACCACACGGCGGACGAGGTACGGACGTACGCGCTGCACCGCATCACGGGCGTCGCGGAACTGGCGGAGGACCAGGTCTGACGAAAATGAGTGGCCGCTGCGGGAAGCGCCCCGCACCCTGAGGGCATGTCCGACAGCCAGCCGTCGCAGCGCGCGGTCCGCGCCGTGCACACCGACACCACGGTCACCGTCTACCAGGCGTACGCTCCCCGGCTCGGCCTGCCGGCCGCCCGCGACGGCCGCTTCCCGCCCGCCTGGAAGCGGGAGCGGATGACGTGGGTCAAGCCGTCGTTCCTGTGGATGATGTACCGCTGCGGCTGGGCGACCAAGGCGGACCAGGAGACGGTGCTGGCGGTCGAGATCACCCGCGAGGGCTTCGAGGACGCCCTGCGCCACGCCTGCCTGTCGCACTTCGAGGCCGGTACGCACCCCGATCGGGCGGCCTGGCAGCGGCAGCTGCGCGAGGCGCCGGCACGCGTCCAGTGGGACCCGGAGCGCGACCTGAACCTGAACCCGCTGGCGTACCGCTCGCTCCAGCTGGGCCTGTCCGGCCGGGCCTCGCGCGCGTACGCCGACGCGTGGACGGTCTCCATCCGCGACGTGACCCCGCTGGCGCGGGAGATCCACGGCTTGCTCCGGGCCGGTGAGCGGGACGCGGCGCGCGCCCTGCTCCCGGCCGAGACCCCGTACCCCTGCGGGCCGCTGCCCCACCTGGGGGCGTAGCCGCGGCGACCGGGCAGAGCGCGAGCCGGCACCGCCGCCCGCCTGTCCCGAGGCCCGACTCCGGGCGCACACCACCCCGCCACCGGCCGGATGCGGCAGACTGGAGGTTTGGCCGTCCGCGCCCGGGCGGCCACCCCACGCAGGAAAGGGACGTGTGTGAACGGGCCCCTCATCGTCCAGAGCGACAAAACCCTCCTCCTGGAGGTCGACCACGAGCTCGCCGGAGCCGCGCGGCGTGCCATCGCTCCCTTCGCCGAGCTGGAGCGGGCTCCCGAGCACATCCACACCTACCGGATCACCCCCCTCGGCCTGTGGAACGCCCGGGCCGCCGGGCACGACGCCGAGCAGGTCGTCGACGCCCTCGTCGAGTACTCCCGCTACCCCGTCCCGCACGCGCTGCTCGTCGACGTCGCCGAGACCATGGCGCGCTACGGCCGCCTCACCCTCTCCAAGCACCCCGTGCACGGCCTGGTCCTGACCAGCACCGACCGGCCCGTGCTGGAGGAGATCCTGCGCTCCAAGCGGATCATCCCCCTCGTCGGGGCCCGGCTGGACCCCGACACCGTGGCCGTGCACCCCTCGGAGCGCGGGCAGATCAAGCAGACGCTGCTCAAGCTGGGCTGGCCGGCCGAGGACCTCGCGGGGTACGTCGACGGCGAGGCCCACCAGATCGACCTCGCGGAGGACGGCTGGGCGCTGCGCCCGTACCAGCAGCAGGCCGTCGAGGGCTTCTGGCACGGCGGCTCCGGTGTCGTCGTACTGCCCTGCGGCGCCGGCAAGACGCTGGTCGGCGCCGGCGCCATGGCGATGGCCAAGGCGACCACGCTGATCCTGGTCACCAACACCGTCTCGGCCCGCCAGTGGAAGCACGAGCTGGTCAAGCGGACCTCGCTTACGGAGGAGGAGATCGGCGAGTACTCCGGCACCCGCAAGGAGATCCGACCGGTCACGATCGCCACGTACCAGGTCCTCACGACGAAGCGGAAGGGCGTCTACCCCCACCTGGAGCTCTTCGACTCCCGGGACTGGGGCCTGATCGTCTACGACGAGGTGCACCTGCTGCCCGCGCCGGTGTTCAAGTTCACCGCCGACCTCCAGGCGCGGCGCCGGCTCGGCCTGACCGCGACGCTCGTGCGCGAGGACGGGCGCGAGTCGGACGTCTTCTCCCTCATCGGGCCGAAGCGGTTCGACGCCCCGTGGAAGGAGATCGAGGCGCAGGGCTACATCGCGCCCGCCGACTGCGTCGAGGTCCGCGTCAATCTCACCGAGTCGGAGCGGCTGGCGTACGCGACCGCCGAGACGGAGGAGAAGTACCGCTTCTGCGCGACGACGGCGACGAAGCGGAAGGTCACCGAGGCCCTCGTCGCCAAGCACAAGGGGGAGCAGACCCTGGTCATCGGCCAGTACATCGACCAGCTCGACGAGCTGGGCGAGCACCTGGACGCGCCGGTCATCAAGGGCGAGACCTCCAACGCCCAGCGGGAGAAGCTCTTCAACGCCTTCCGCGAGGGCGAGATCAGCGTGCTGGTCGTGTCGAAGGTCGCGAACTTCTCGATCGACCTGCCGGAGGCGACGGTCGCCATCCAGGTGTCGGGCACCTTCGGCTCCCGCCAGGAGGAGGCGCAGCGCCTGGGCCGCGTCCTGCGCCCGAAGGCGGACGGCCACGAGGCGCGGTTCTACTCGGTCGTGGCGCGCGACACGATCGACCAGGACTTCGCGGCCCACCGCCAGCGCTTCCTGGCCGAACAGGGCTACGCCTACCGCATCATGGACGCGGACGACCTCCTGACCAGCGACTGACCCCCGCGCCCCGCCCCGTCCGCGCGGCCGGTGGGGCGGGGGACGGGGTGGCCGGACGGCGGGTCAGCGGCGGACGACGCCCGCCTCCTCGGCGTAGTCGCCCAGCACGATCACGCTCACGGCAGCCGCCGCGAAGACCCTGGCCGCCCGCAGCATGCCGCCGAGGCCCGGGCGGGGGTGGAGGTCGGAGAGGGTGGTGGCGCCGCTCGGGCGGCCGCCCTGGATCGAGGTGAAGGTTGCGGTGCTCATGCAGCCATGGTGCGTTCGCGGCCCGGCCCGCACATCGGCCCCCGGTGGTAATCCCCGGGCCCTCCGTCTCCTCCTCACGTCTCACACCACCCCCTAGTGGGTCTGTCCCGGCTCGCGCATATCCGGTCGCGGCGCTCCCGGGCGGTGGCTAGAATCTCCGCTCTTGCCGCCTCCCGCCGCCCCGTCGGGGAGAGCCGCCCGGCCGGGGGCACCTCCCAGCGGTAGCCGGGGGCGGAAGCCGGCGGGCTCCCGTTCCGCACCAGCCGCTGGAGGCAGTCCCGTGCCCGTGCACGCCCCCGACCAACCCCTCGCCCGCGAACGCGCCCACCTCACCGCCTCCCGCGCCGCCCTCCGCGCCATGCGCGAGGACGTGGAAGGCCTCGACATCCGGGACGTCACCGCCAACTGGGTCAACGCGGTCGTCCTCCGGGCCCAGATCGACGACCGCATCAAGGCCCTCGCCGACCTCACCCACACGCCCCTCTTCTTCGGCCGCCTCACCTACCTGCACGCCCCGGGCGCGGACCTGGCCGAGGGCGCCGACGGCGAGCAGTTCTACATCGGCCGCCGCCACGTCCACGACGCCGACGGCGACCCGATGGTCATCGACTGGCGAGCCCCCGTCTCCCAGCCCTTCTACCGCGCCTCCAGGACCGATCCCCAGGACATCGCGCTGCGCCGCCGCTTCGGCTACACCGGCGGCGAGCTGACGGCGTACGAGGACGAGCACCTGTGCGACCCCGCCGAGGCCCCGCGGGGGTCGGCCGTCAGCAAGCTGCTCCAGCAGGAGATCGAGCGTCCGCGCGTGGGCCCGATGCGGGACATCGTCGCGACGATCCAGGCCGAGCAGGACGAGATCGTCCGCTCCGGCCTGACCGGCTCGGTCTGCGTGCAGGGCGGCCCGGGCACCGGCAAGACGGCGGTCGGCCTGCACCGGGTCGCGTACCTGCTGTACGCCCACCGCGACCGCCTCGCCCGTACGGGGACGCTCGTCATCGGGCCGAACCGCTCCTTCCTGCACTACATCGAGCAGGTCCTGCCGGCACTGGGCGAGCTGGAGGTCGAGCAGGCCACCCTCGACGACCTGGTCGCCCGCCCCGGGCTGGAGGTACGCGGCACGGACCCCGCCGAGACCGCCGCGGTCAAGGGCGACGCCCGGATGGCGGAGGTACTGCGCCGCGCGGTCCGCGCGCACGTCACGGCGCCGACCGAGACGCTGATGGTGGTCCGGGGTTCGCGGCGCTGGCGGGTACCCGCGTACGAGCTCGCCGAGATGGTCGAGGAGCTCCAGAACCGCGACATCCGCTACGGCGCCGCCCGCGACGCGCTGCCGCAGCGCATCGCGCACGCCGTCCTGGTACGGATGGAGCAGGCCGGCGAGGCGCCGGACGACCGCGTCCAGGACGCGGTGGCGCGCGATCCCGCCGTGAAGGCGGCCGTGAAGGCGCTCTGGCCGCCCGTCGAACCGGCTAAGCTCGTCCTGCGCCTGCTGAGCGACCCCGACTTCTTGGCCCTGCACGCGGCGGACGTCCTGACGGCGGACGAGCAGAAGCTGCTGCTGTGGCCGAAGCCGTTCCGCACGGTGAAGTCGGCGAAGTGGTCGGCGGCGGACCTGGTCCTGATCGACGAGGCGGCCGACCTGGTGGAGCGGACGCCGTCGCTGGGCCATGTCGTCCTCGACGAGGCCCAGGACCTCTCCCCGATGCAGTACCGCGCGGTCGGCCGGCGCTGCACGACGGGCTCGGCGACGATCCTCGGCGACCTCGCCCAGGGCACGACCCCGTGGGCCACGCGCGGCTGGGAGGAGGCGCTGACCCACCTGGGCAAGCCGCAGGCGGTGGTGGAGGAGCTGACGGCGGGCTTCCGCGTGCCGCGCGAGGTGATCGCGTACGCCTCCCGGCTGCTGCCGTCGATCGCGCCGGGCCTGGCGCCGGTCTCCTCGGTCCGTGAGACGCCGGGTTCGCTGCGGATCTCGCGGACCTCCGATCTGACGGCGGCGGTCGTCGCCGCGTGCCGGGAGTCGCTGGAACACGAGGGGTCGGTCGGCCTGATCGCGGCGGACGCCCGGATCCCGCTCCTGGCGGAGGCCCTGCGGGCGGCGGGGCTGGCGTACCTGGCGCCCGGCGAGGAGACGACGGCGCAGTCGCGGCTGACACTGGTGCCGGCGTCGTTGGCGAAGGGCCTGGAGTACGACTACGTGGTCCTGGACGAACCGGCGGCCATCGTCTCCGGCGAGCCGGACGAACGGACCGGGCTGCGCCGGCTGTACGTCTGCCTCACCCGCGCCGTCTCGGGACTGACGGCCCTCCACGCCGCCCCCCTCCCTACCCCGTTGTCCTGACCCCCGGGGCTCCGCCCGGACCCGGAAGCAGGTGCCCGTACGGGGAAACGGGAGCCGGGCCGGGGGCGCCGGCCCGGCAGGGCCCCCGGCGCGGGGTCAGGTGTCGAGTGCCGTCCGCCACCGCGCCACCGCGGCCGCCGAGACCGGGTGGGTCCAGCCCGACGGGCGGGCCGCGCCCCCGATGTGGAAGGCGTCGATGCCCGCCCGGCGCAGCACCGGTACGTGCGCCAGCGCCAGGCCGCCGCCCACCAGGATCCGCGCCCCGTACCCCGGCTCACCGCTTCGCGCCGCCTCGGCCAGGAGGACCGGCAGCCCCTCGTCCACCCCGCCCGCCGCGCCGGCGGTCAGGTACGTGTCCAGTCCCGGCACCTCCGCGAGGGCCTTCCGCAGCTGGTCCCGGTCCGCCGCGCGGTCGATCGCCCGGTGGAAGGTCCAGCGGCAGCCCTCCAGCTCCGCCGCCACCGCTTCGACCGCCGCCAGGTCCGGTGTGCCGTCCGCGTGCAGGAAGCCGAGTACGAACTCCCGCGCACCCTCCGCCCGCAGGGCCCGCGCCGTCGCCGCGAGAGCGTCGACGTCGCCCGCCGCGAAGCCGTCCGTCCCGCGGAGCATCACCCGCAGCGGGATGTCGACCGCCGCCCTGATCGCCGCGAAGGTCTCGCGCGCCGGGGTGAGCCCGTCGGCGGCCATGTCGGTGACCAGTTCGAGTCGGTCCGCCCCACCGGCCTGGGCCGCGACCGCGTCCTCCACGTCGAGGGCGATCACCTCCAGGAGGCCACGCGCAGGGTTGCTCATTCGATCCCGTCCTTCAAGAAACTGCCCGCAAGGCCCCATACGGCGATCCGGCCAGTAGGAAAATAGGTCTAGTCCAATATCCAGAGTACGGGCCCACGTCCGCGCTCCACCAGCACCATCACGCCACCCCCACAATGTGCGCATGGACACAGGCACCCCGCACACCGACACGGCCGCCCAGGCGGGCGCCCACACCCCCGCCGACTCGGGCGCGGGCACCCCCGCCGGCACCCCCGCCGACACCTCCGCCGACACCGACGCCCTCCGCGCCCGCTTCCGGGCGACCGCCACCGCCGCCGGCGCGGCCGCCGCCACCGACCCCGCCCCCTACGCCGAGCGTCTCCTCACGGCCTGGGCGGAACCGCAGCGCCGCTACCACACCACCGCCCACCTGGCCGACGTCCTCGCGCGGATCGACGTCCTGGCACCCCACGCCGCCGACCCCGCCGCCGTGGAGCTCGCGGCCTGGTTCCACGACGCGGTCTACCGCCCCGACCGCTCCGAGAACGAGGAGCGCAGCGCCGCCCTCGCCGAGCGCGCCCTCCCCGAGCTGGGCATCGACGCCGCCCGCACCGCCGAGGTGGCCCGCCTGGTGCGGCTCACCGTCTCCCACGACCCCGCCCCCGGCGACACCAACGGCGAGGTGCTCTGCGACGCCGACCTGGCGGTCCTGGCCGGCGCCCCGCAGGCGTACGCGGCCTACGCCGCCGCCGTCCGCACCGAGTACGGCTTCGTCCCCGACGAGGCCTTCCGTACCGGCCGCGCCGCGGTCCTGCGCCGACTGCTCGACCTGCCGAGGCTCTTCCGCACGCCCTACGGCACCGCGCACTGGGAGACCCCCGCCCGCGCCAACCTCGCCGCCGAGCTCGCCGCCCTCGCCCCGCAGGCGTAACCGCGGCTGCGGTCCGGCGCCGGCCCGCCCGCCATCACCCACACACGTCACACGCCTGACACACTCGCGGGAATTTGATCCCGTTCACGACGGTTGATGACGTCCATGCCCGCAGTTTCAGCACGCCCCCGCATGCCCGTCGCCGTGTACGTCCTCGGCCTGTCCGTCTTCGCGCTCGGCACCAGCGAGTTCATGCTCTCCGGCCTGCTGCCGCCGATCGCGGAGGACATGGGCGTCACCATCCCGCAGGCCGGCCTGCTGATATCCGCCTTCGCGATCGGCATGGTCGTCGGCGCCCCGCTGCTGGCCGTGGCCACGCTGCGGCTGCCGCGCCGCACCACCCTCGTCTCCCTCATCAGCCTCTTCGGCCTCGGGCAGGTCGCCGGCGCGCTCGCCCCCTCGTACGAACTGCTCTTCGCCTCCCGCGTGGTCTCCGCCCTCGCCTGCGCCGGCTTCTGGGCCGTCGGCGCGGCCGTCGCCATCGCCATGGTCGACAAGGACCAGCGGGCCCGTGCGATGGCGGTCATGATCGGCGGCCTGTCCATCGCCAACGTCCTGGGCGTCCCCGCCGGCGCCTTCCTCGGCGAGCACCTGGGCTGGCGCTCCGCCTTCTGGTCGGTCGCCGCCGCCTCCGCGATCGCGCTCGTCGGCATCCTGGCGCTCATCCCCAAGATCCCGCTGCCCGTCGAGAAGCCGTCGCTGGGACGGGAGCTGCGCATCTACCGCGACCGCCAGGTGTGGCTGTCCATCGGCATCACCGCGCTGGCCGCGGGCGGCGTCTTCTGCGCCTTCAGCTACCTGTCCCCGCTGCTCACGGACGTGGCCGGGCTCGACTCGAAGTGGGTCCCGTGGATCCTCGGCCTGTTCGGCGCCGGCGCCCTGATCGGCACCACCATCGGCGGCCGGGTCGCGGACGCGCACCTGTTCGGCGTGATGATCTGGGGCATCACCGCCTCCACGGCCTTCCTGGCCGCGCTCGCCCTGCTGGCCCCGCTGCACGTCGCGGCGATCGCGCTGTCGTTCCTGATCGGCGTCTCGGCCTTCTTCACGGCTCCGGCGCTCAACGCCCGCATGTTCAACGTGGCCGGCGCCGCCCCGACCCTGGCCGGCGCCACCACCACGGCCGCCTTCAACCTGGGCAACACCGGCGGCCCCTGGCTCGGCGGCACCGTGATCGACGCGGGCCTGGGCTTCTCCGCCACCGCCTGGGCGGGCGCCGCCATGACGGTCACCGCGATCGCCCTGGCCGTCGCCGCCCTGCGCCTGGACCGCCGTACGCCCGCCGCGACCCGCGTGGTCACCTCCGGCGCCCCGGCCCCCAGGGCCGCCGAGGCCGCAGCCCCCGCCCGCGCCTGACCGCCGCTACGCCTGCTCCCGGCCCTTCGGCCGGCGCAGGCCCGCCGCCGTGAGCCGGCGGACCAGTTCCTTGCTGCCGATCTCCACCGCGCCGGCGCCCACCGCGTCCGCGTAGCGGTACGAGGGCACGTCGTAGTGGTCCCGCTCGAACGCCCGCGGCGGGCAGCCGATGGCCGCGGCGAAGGCGTGCAGTTCCTCGTACGAGACGTCGCTGACCAGGTGCGACCACATGCGGCCGTGGCCGGGCCAGGTCGGCGGGTCGATGTACACCGTCACGGGTGGTTCACCGGGCGCCGGGTTGCAGGACGGCACCGAGGCCGCCCACCGGCGCCACCCGGACGCCCGCCTCCGAGCACACCCAGTGCGGGTCCGGTCCCAGCTCCGGCTCCACGTCCAGGGCGTGCGGATCGCCGTGCGCACAGACCGGGCACAGCGGCCAGCGCCCGTACTTCTCCAGCAGGGCGTCCTGGACGTCCTGGGCGACGAGTCCGGGAAGGTAGCCGACCCCCTCCGGCCACTGCTCCACCCACCACCGGCGGTGCGTGACCGAGTCCTCGACGAGGGAGACGACATCGGCGTCGGCGACCTGGCCCGCGGCGAGGTCGGCGAGAACGAGTGCGCGGGCGACGTGCAGCGCCTGCTCCAGGGGGGGTGCGGGATCCATGCGCCCATTGTGGACCCGGACGGCCCAACCGGTGAAGGTCCGTCCGCCCGGCGGCGTATGGCTCCTTGACCCTCGACCGCCCTGAAAATAGCTTTCAGCAGTGAGCAAGAACACGAAAGAAACTTTCACGCCGCCGGCCGACACCGCCCCGCAGGCCCCGCCCGGCCCGGCGGTCGCGCCCGGCCCGCAGGCCCCGCCCGGCCCGGCGGTCGCGAAACCGCCCGCCCCGCCGGCCAAGGCGCCCGCGCCGGCGCCCGCCGAGCTGCGGGCCCGCGTACGGGCCCTCGCGCCGTCCATGACCCGCTCCATGCAGGCCGTCGCCGAGGCCGTCGCCCGCGACCCGGCCGGCTGCTCCCGGCTCACCGTCTCCGCCCTCGCCGAGCACACCGGCACCAGCGAGGCCACCGTCGTCCGCACCGCCCGCCTCCTCGGCTACCCCGGCTACCGCGACCTGCGCCTCGCGCTGGCCGCCCTCGCCGCCCAGCAGGAGTCCGGCGCCGCGCCCGCGCTCACCGTCGACATAGCGGTCGACGACCCCATCGAGGACGTCGTCGCCAAGCTGGCGCACGAGGAGGCGCAGACCCTCGCCGACACCGCCGCCGGCCTCGACCTGACCCAGCTCGCCTCCGCCGTCAGCGCGCTCGCCACCGCCCGCCGCATCGACATCTACGGCGTCGGCGCCTCCGCGCTCGTCGGCCAGGACCTCGCCCAGAAACTGCTCCGCATCGGCCTCGTCGCACACGCCCACAGCGACCCCCACCTCGCCGTCACCAACGCCGTCCAGCTGCGCCCCGGCGACGTGGCCGTCGCCGTGACCCACTCCGGCTCCACGGGCGACGTGATCGAGCCCCTCCGCACGGCCTTCGAGCGAGGCGCCACCACCATCGCCCTCACCGGCCGCCCGGGCGCCCCCGTCGCCCACTACGCCGATCTCGTACTGGCCACCTCCGCCGCCCGCGAGAGCCGGCTGCGCCCGGCCGCGATGTCCAGCCGGACCAGCCAGCTCCTCGTCGTCGACTGCCTGTTCGTCGGCGTCGCGCAGCGGACCTACGAGACCGCCGCCCCCGCCCTCGCCGCCTCCTACGAGGCCCTCGCCCCCCGCCACCACCACCCCGTACCGACCGGCAGGCGCAGCCACGGCACCCACCCCCGCCAGGAGCACCGCCCATGACCTCCCACGCCGCACTCCGCGCCCAACTGGAGACCCTGACCACCGAGGCCTTCCGTCCCGAACTGGCCGAGATCGACCGGCTGTCCACCCTCGACATCGCCCGCACCATGAACGCCGAGGACGCCACCGTCCCGGCCGCCGTCGCCGGGCAGTTGCCGCGGATCGCCGCCGCCGTCGACGCCATCGCCGCGCGCATGGCCCGCGGCGGCCGGCTGGTCTACGCGGGAGCCGGCACCGCCGGCCGGATGGGGGTCCTGGACGCCAGCGAGTGCCCGCCCACCTTCAACACCGACCCGTCCCAGGTCGTCGGCCTCATCGCGGGCGGCCCCTCGGCCATGGCCAAGTCCGTCGAGGGCGCGGAGGACTCCGCGGAGCTGGCCGCCGGGGACCTCACCGCGCTGGAGATCGGGCCCGACGACACCGTCGTCGGCATCTCCGCCTCCGGCCGCACCCCGTACGCGATCGGCGCGGTCGAGTTCGCCCGTACCCGCGGCGCGCTCACCGTCGGGCTCTCCTGCAACGCGGGCTCCGCGCTCGCCGCGGCCGCCGAGCACGGCATCGAGGTCGTCGTCGGGCCCGAGCTGCTCACCGGCTCCACCCGGCTGAAGGCGGGCACGGCCCAGAAGCTGGTGCTGAACCTGATCTCGACCGTCACGATGATCCGCCTCGGGAAGACCTACGGGAACCTGATGGTCGACATGCGCTCCTCGAACGAGAAGCTGCGCGCCCGCGCCCGCCGCATCGTGTCCCTGGCCACCGGCGCGCCCGACGCGGAGATCGAGGCCGCGCTGAGCGCCACCGGCGGCGAGGTCAAGAACGCCGTCCTCGTGATCCTCGGCGGCGTCGACGGCCCGGAAGCCGCCGAGCTGCTCGCCGCCTCGCGGGGACACCTCCGCGCGGCCCTCGCCGCGACCCGCTGACCCCGCCCCGCGGGCGGCCCCGCCCTCGCACCGCCCGCTCCCCCGACGCAAGGCGACCACATGTCCACTGACAAGAACCGCGCCACAGCCGCCGCGATCCTCCCTCTGGTCGGCGGCCCGGACAACATCACCTCCATCGCGCACTGCATGACCCGCCTGCGCATCGGCCTCCGGGACCGGAGCCTGGTCCGGGACGAGGCCCTGCGCGCCCTCCCGGCGGTCATGGGCGTGGTCGAGGACGACACGTACCAGATCGTCCTCGGCCCGGGCGCCGTCGCCCGGGTGACGCCGGAATTCGAGGCGCTGGTGGCGCGGGCCCGCTCGGCGGCCCCCGCCGCGGCCCCGGCGGCCCCGGCCTCGACCGCCCCCGCCGCGCCCGACGCCCCGGCCGCCCCGGCCGCCCTAGCCGCCCGAGGCGTCACCGCCGACGCGCTGGCGGACCGCGGCACGGCCATCAAGCAGGCGCGGAAGGCGAAGAACGCGACCCCGTTCAAGCTGTTCCTGCGCCGCGTCGCGAACATCTTCGTCCCGCTGATCCCGGCCCTCATCGGCTGCGGCATCATCGCGGGACTCAACGGCGTCCTGATGAACATGGGCCGGCTGCCCGCCCTCGTCCCGGCACTGGCCGCCATCGCCTCCGGCTTCATGTCCCTGATCGCCGTCTTCGTCGGCTACAACACCGCCAAGGAGTTCGGCGGTACGGCGATCCTCGGTGGCGCGGTCGCCGCGATCATCGTCTTCCCCGGCGTCGCCAAGATCGACGCCTTCGGCCAGTCCCTCTCCCCCGGCCAGGGCGGCGTCCTCGGCGCCCTCGCCGCCGCGCTGCTCGCCGTCCAGGTCGAGAAGTGGTGCCGCAGGTGGGTCCCCGAGGCCGTGGACGTCCTGCTCACCCCCACCCTCACCGTGCTCGTCTCCGGCCTGGTCACCCTGTTCGGCCTGATGTTCCTCGCCGGTGAGGCCTCCGCCGCCATCGGTACGTTCGCCACCTGGCTGCTCGCCACCGGGGGCGCCTTCGCCGGCCTCGTCCTGGGCGGGCTCTTCCTCCCCCTGGTCATGCTGGGCCTGCACCAGGCGCTGGTCCCCCTCCACACCACCCTCATCGAACAGGCCGGCCACACCGTCCTGCTGCCCATCCTGGCCATGGCCGGCGCGGGCCAGGTCGGCGCCGCCATCGCCGTCTACTACCGGCTCCCGCGCAACCGTTCGCTGCGCACCACCATCAAGTCCGCGCTCCCGGCCGGTTTCCTGGGCGTCGGCGAGCCCCTGATCTACGGGGTCTCCCTGCCGCTCGGCCGCCCCTTCATCACCGCCTGCGTGGGCGGCGCGGCGGGCGGGGCGTTCATCGGCCTCTGCAACCAGCTCGGCACGGCCTTCGGCTCCACCGCCATCGGCCCCTCGGGCTGGGCCCTGTTCCCGCTGCTCGACGGCACGTCGGGCATGGGCGCGACCATCGCCGTCTACGGGGGCGGCCTGGCGGTCGGCTACCTGGTGGGCTTCGTCGCCACGTACTTCTTCGGCTTCACCCAGCGGATGCTGGCCGACCTCGACACCGACCCGGACCCCTCGGCCCCGGCCGGCGCGGCGTCCCCGTCCGCGTCCGTGTCCCCGTCCTCGTCCCCGTCGACGCCGACGTCGGCGTCCGGCAAGGAACCGGCTCTGACCTGAGCCGCCCGGGCCTCAGCTCTGCACGAGCCGCACCGCGAACGCGAAGACGGCCGCCGACAGCAGGACGACGCTGTACCCCGCGAGCAGCCTGCGGCGCCCCCGTCGCAGGCCGCCGACCGCCGAAGCGAGCCCGAACCCGGCGGCCGCCACTCCGAGCACCCCGAGCACCGCACCCGCCCAGTACGCCCAGCCGTACTCCCCGAGGTACCGCAACAACGCGGTGGCGGGCACCAACAGCCCCAACGCCGGCAGGCTGTCCGCGAACGACACCTCCCCCACCGCCCGGCCCCGCCCGGCGGCCCCAGCCGGGCCCGTTCGCCCGGCCGACCCCGCCACCCCGGCGCCCGCCGCCCCGGCCCCCGCCGGGCCCGTTCGCCCGGCCGGGCCGGTGTGCTGTTCCGGCGTCTCCCGCTCCGACATCCCCGCGCCTCTCCCGTACCGCGCGCCCCGTACGCTGCGTCCCCCCCCGCGAAGACGCCCGCCCCTCCCCCCGGGTTGCGCCGCCGGCCGCGCCTCCCCCGTACCGCGCGCCGCGCACGCGTACCGGCATGATCGGATGGTGATCGACTCCGCAGTCACCCCTCCGCCCCCGGCGATACCGCCCGTGGTCCCGGCCGGCCGGATGCGTGCGCTCCCGCAGCCCGAGTTCGCCCTCCCCGGCGGCGCGCTGCTGCGCCCCTGGGCCCCGTACGACGTGCCCGCGCTCGTGGCGTCCTGCCTCGACCCCGACATCCGGCACTGGAACCGCCCGTCCCCCCTCACCCCGTCGCAGGCGCACGCCCGGATCGCGCGCTGGCAGGAGCGCTGGCGGGCCGAGGAGGCCGCCGTGTGGGCCGTCTCCCCCGCCGCCGGCGGCCCGGCCGTCGGCCTGATCGGACTGGGCGACCTCGACCTCGCGGGCGGCAGCGGCGAGTTCCTCTACTGGCTGCTGCCCGCAGGACGCGGCACCGGGGTGATGGTGGAGGCCACCGAGGCCGTCAGCCGCTGGGCCTTCGACGACCTCGGGCTGCACCGCCTGCGCATCACCCACTCCGTGGCGAACCCGGCCTCCTGCGCCGTCGCGCTCAAGGCCGGCTTCCTCCTGGAGGGCACCATGCGCGGCGCCCTCCTCCACTGCGACGGCTGGCACGACGAGCACCTGCACGCCCGTCTGCGCACCGACTGAGAGGTCGACCGCCGTCCGGCGCGGACGGCCCGCGAGGCGGTCGGGTTGCGCCAGGGCCCCGTCCCGGGCGGCCGACTCCCGCGCCCGGACCGGTTTCCCCGCGCTCACCCCGAGGCCGCGGCCACCTCCCCCTCGGAGGCCGCGGTCCGCAGGAACCGCTCCAGGTCGGCCACGCCGTAACCGAGCTTGGGCCCCCGCTCGGCCGCCATCAGCAGCAGCTGCCCCACGACCTCGGCCCCCCATCCGTCCGTACCGTCCGCCGACCACTCCCACAGCCGGTCGACGCCGAGCCCGGTCATCAGCAGCCCGTGCCCGCGCCGGACCTCCGCGCACAGCTCCGCCACCGCGTCCAGCAACCGCCCGCCCGGCCGCTCGCACCGCAGCCCAAGACACCCCCCGAGGTCCTCGACCGCGCACCCCCGGGGCGGGCTCGCGCGGAGCCCCTCGTAGCGCGGATCGTCGAAGCCCGGATACCCCTCGACCGGGCAGTGGATCAGCGTGAACCGGTGCCACCCGGGCCGCGCGGGCGACCGCGGCCCGCCGGACGCCCCCCACGGCGCCAGGACCGTCTCCAGTCCGCGCAGTTTCCAGCCGAGCTCGAAGGCGAACTGCGCGGCATCGACCGCCTCGCTCACCTGCCCACCGCCCGCTCGTGCAGGACGGCGGCGAGCCGGAGCGCGGTGTCCAGGTTGCAGCGTCCGAGGTCCACGAGCGGCAGACCGTAGGAACCGGCGGCGGAGACCCGTTCCACATCGAGCGAGGGGAAGAGCACCCCCACCCCGGCGAGGGACTCCTTGAGCTGCTGGACGGCCTCTTCCGCCGCTCGCATGCGCTCCTGTGGGGTGAGCACCATGACATGTCACCTTTCTACTCTGAGTATCCGACTTCGACACTCAGCGTGGCGACGTGCTCGCTAGCCTTTCAAGTGCGGACCCGCAACAACCGCGAGCGTTGGCCAGGGAGTTTCCATGCCAGGAAAGAACCTCGACCCCTCCTCCTCACCCCGCGCCCTCCTCGGCGCCGAACTCCGCGTGGCGCGCGAGCGCGTCGGCAAAAGCCAGGCCGAGTTGGGCGAACCTCTCTTCGTCAGTGGCTCCTTCATCGGCCAACTGGAGGCCGGTACGCGCCGCATGCACCTCGACTTCGCGCGCCAGATAGACGACATCCTCGACACGGGCGGATTCTTCGCCCGCAACTGCGGGGCGGCGGCCAAGTCCAAATACCCCGATCACTTCGCGGCGGCGGCCGAAGCCGAGGCGCTGGCGACGGCCATCCGGGAGTACGCGCCGCAGCTCATTCCCGGGCTGCTCCAGACCGAGGCCTACGCGCGGGAGGTGTTCCGCGCATACCAGCCGACGGCCACGGAAGCGACCATCGACGAACTGGTTGCCAACCGACTGGCGCGCGCCGCGCTGCTGAACGAGCCAACAACCCCGCTGTTTTGGTGCGTACTTGACGAGTCCGTCCTTCGCCGACGTGGGGACCAGCCGGCGCTCATGGCCGAGGCGCTTCGCCACATCGCTCGCCTGATCCGATCGCACCGGATCATCGTGCAGGTACTCCCGTTCAGCGCGGGTCTCCACGCGGGCATGCTGGGATCCCTCAAGCTGATGTCCTTCGACGACGCACCACCACTCGCGTATGTGCAAGGCATGGGTACGGGGCAGCTCTTCGATGATCCGGCCACGGTCGCTCAGCACACCCTGACCTACGATCTCCTCACGGCCAACGCGCTGTCGCCGCGCGAGTCCCTAGCCTTGATCGAATCGGTCGCGGAGGAATACGAACATGACCAGCACGCCTGAGTACGACCTCTCGACAGCGATGTGGCACAAGTCCTCTTACAGCGGCGGCGACGGCGGGGACTGCCTGGAGGTGGCCACCTGGCGGAAGTCCACATACAGCGACGGCACCGGCGGGGACTGTCTCGAAGTGGCCGACGGCCACACCGGCCTCGTCCCGGTGAGGGACTCCAAGCGGCCCGAAGGCCCGCACGTGGTGTTCCGGGCACGGGCCTGGGCGACCTTCGTCTCGGCGCTCCGAGAGAGCTGAACTCATTTCAGTAGTTTCACCGCGGCGTCAGCCAGTCGTCGAGCGGTGCAGTGCTGTTCGGCGGCAGGCAGGATGAGATGACTGATGGTCATGCGAACGATGACGTCCGCCGTCATTTCGAGTGCCGCTGCGCCTTGCTCCGGGTACCGCGTGGCCAGCCAGCTCTGGACGAGGCTCTGGCTGGCGTTGAATATCGGATCCGCTCGCGCGGTGAGGTAGGGGAGCAGATTGTCGGAGCCTTCGCGGGCAGCTGCGATGACGGCCCGGATCAGGGGCTGGTCGTCGGCTTCCCTGAGCACGTAGAGGATGGCACTTTCGAGACAGGCGTGCGGGTCGGGGAGGCCGGGATAGAGGGTGTCGGCCACCCCGGCGAGGAATTGCTGGGTTTCGCGGACCACCAGTGCGCGTCCCAGGCCGGCTCGGCTGCCGAACTCCTTGTATACCGAGGGGCGGGACACCTCGGCGCGGGCCGCGACGGCAGAGAGGCTGACCCGGTCCCAGCCGGCATCGCAGGTGAGGTCGCGGGCGGCGTCCAGTACGCGCACTCTCATCTGTTTGCGCCAGGCGACGCGCGGAGGGTCGGGTACGGGTTCACCGGTGAGTGACTCCGTTCCGGTCTGATTCTGCTCTGCCATAACGGAAAGTCTGTCAGCAAGGCCGACCCGGCGGTGCGAGCGGCCCCGCGAACGGGGGCCCGCCGGGCCTGCGGTGGTACCGGCCCCTCGGAGCACGGGGGCGGGGCCGGTACCACGACCCGGCAGTCGAAGCGGTCCGGTCCCGAAGGTCAGGAGCGCTTGCGCCGGGCGGCAAGAAGAAGGCCGCCGCCGATGCCGAGGACGGCCGCCGCGATGCCGAGCGGGAGCACCGGGTCGGAGCCGCCTGTCTCTGCGAGCGGCCCGCTTCCGCCGTTCGGCTCCGGTCCGGAGTCATCGGCTCCGCCGGATGCCCGTGCGGCGGGCGGGCTGTCCGCGTCGGCTCCGCCCGAAGGCTGCCCCGGGGCAGGGGTACCGCTCTGCCGGCCGGGGGAAGCGGACCCGTTGCCGGCGGGCCCGGAGGCCCCTTGCGTTACGTTGCCCGCGATGAAGCCGTAGGCGCCGCGGTCGGGCGGGCCGGCCCGGCGGGCTCCGGTGAGGTCCGTGGTGACTGCTGCGAACGGGACGCCCGAGCCGATGGCGGGGGAGCCCTTGCTCAGCCGGAAGTCCGCGTGGGCCGTCGTGCCCGCGGCGGCGAACCGCGGGTCGGAGACGATGTCGTGCGCGCCCTTCACTTCGGGGGCCTTGCCGCCGAAGTAGACGTTGTAGTCGTAGGTGACGTCGACATTGCGGGACTTGCTGTTCGTCGCTTGGCCCGGCCGGCCGTAGGAGATGTTGTTGAGTAGTCGTACGTCGGTGCTGTCGTGCGCGAAGATGTTGGCGTAGCTCTCCATGCGGGTGCTGCGGCCGTTCATGTACGCCGTGTTGTGGACGATGTCGACGTGCTGGCTCTTGTAGGAGTGGATTCCTGAGCCGCCGTTGTCGTACGAGAGGTTGTCGGCGACAAGCACACGTCCGCGGTAGGCGGGACTGTCATCGTCGCCCTTGAGGGTGTCGATGATGATGCCGTTACCGTCGGAGTAGCAGCCGCACTTCTCCCATTTGATCTTTGTTTCGTTGTCGTGGACACGGTTGCCGGTAATGCGGATCTTGTATTCCTGCGCGTCACCGCCGCCGACGTCGCGCGGGGTGAGGATGGAGATTCCACTGGTCGCGTAGACCGTGTACCACGAATTCGAGTAGACGTGGTTGTTGGAGACGGTCACGTGGTCGGAGTCCATCACCGCGATGCCGCCGCCGGCGCAGTGGTGTATCTCGTTGCCGATCACCTCGATGTGGTGCGAGGGGGCGCCGGTGGATCTGTTGCGTTCCACGGAGATGCAGTTGGTGTTGAACGTGGGGTCCGTCTTGTTCGCCCCGCGCTCCGCCGCGGCCAGGTTCAGGGCGTCGTTGTTGCCCTTGATCTCCAGGCCCTTGATGGTGATGTAGGACGCACCGTTGACGGCGATCGCGTTCCATGCGCTGACCGCCTGGATCACCGGGTGGTGGCCCTGGTGCGCGGTGAAGGTTATGGGGGCGCCGGGGAGGCCTGAGCGGGTGAGGCTCAAGACGTTGGAGCCCTTGGAGTGTTCGGAGTACGTACCGTTCATGATCGAGACGGTGTCGCCGGGGCCCGCACTGTCCGCGGCCTTCTGGAGGGTGCGGAAGGGGGCTCCGGCCGAGGTTCCCGGGTTGCCGTCATCGCCGCTGGGGCTGACGAAGTACGTGCCGGCCGCGGCGTGGGCGATGCCCGCTCCCATGGTGACAAGGCCGAGTGGGGCGGACGAAGCAAGCAGTGCCGCGGTCACGGCGAGGGTGCTCGTGCGTTTCATTGTTGCCTGGTCTCCGAGATTGTCCTGGCGGCAGCGGTACGCGGCCTGCGTCGGCGGGAGCCGCAGGCAGGGGGAAGGGCGCAGGGGGCGCATCGCTCCGTGTCGCCGCGCCGGGGTCAGAGCGCTCGGCGCTGCGCCCCCAAGTCCGCTGTGAGGGGCATGAGTTGCGTGAGTGACAGTCGCAGACCGAAAAACCGTATGCAACCCCCGTCCCGGTGTAAGCATTTTGACGCACCGTCAGTTATTGGTTCGGCCCTCGCCGACCGGGCGGGGCATGGCCACGGCCCGCTGGGCGTCAGAAGACGGCGACGGCGGAATCCTCGGACCCGGACGACTCCTCCCCGGCCGGCACGGAATCTCTGACTCAGGTCACTGGTGCTCGGCGGCGGCGGCGCGGGCGGCCTGCACGAAGGCGCGGATCAGCTCCGGGGACTTCACCCCGCGCTCCCGTTCCACCCCGCTGGACACGTCCACGCCCCAGGCGCCGGTGATCCGGACGGCCTCCCCGACATTGGCCGGGGTGAGCCCGCCCGCCAGCAACCACCGGCCCTCGGGCGCCGTGAACCGGGCCGAGCCCCAGTTCCACGGCCGGCCCGACCCCGGATCGGGGGCGTCGAGCAGCAGCAGGTCCTCCCCGTACTCCCCGCAGCGCTCCACCTGCTCGGCCGTGGCCCGCAGCAGCGTCCGGCCCGGCGCGCGGAGGTCCCCGTAGTACTCGGGCCCCTCGTCCCCGTGCAGCTGCACGGCCCGGACCCCGCTCTCCTCGGTCAGTCGCCGGACCTCCGCGAGGGACTGTCCCCGGAACACCCCGACGGTCAGCACCCCGTCCGGCACCCGCCCGGCCAGCTCCCGCGCCTCGGCGGCGCCGACGGTCCGCGGGCTGCCGGGGGCGAAGACGAAGCCGACGGCGTCCGCCCCGGCCGCGACGGCCGCATCCACGTCATGGGCGGTCCTGAGGCCGCAGATCTTCACGAACAGTGCGCTGCTTTCGCTCATGCCCCGAGTCAACCAAACCCCGGGACCCCCCGCCGCCCCGTCCCGAACCCCGGGCACTCCGGCACTCCCGGCCCTCACCTGGTGAGGCACGGGCACAGCACGTCACGCGGCGGAATCGAGGGTGCCCGGCACGACTTCTGAGCCCGGCCCCGGCAGCCGGCCCCCGGCAGTCCGGAATCCGTTCGGCCGGACGCCGCGGCGCACGCAGAATGAGTGCCATGAACGACAACGGGGTGGACATCGCCACAGGCGGACCGGACTCCGAGCTCGACGCGCGGTTGAGCAAGGAGCTGGACGCCTTCAACCAGGCGGCGACGGCAGGGCACGAGCAGTCCGAATTCACCGTACGGATCACGGACGCGGACGGCGCGCTCGTCGCGGGACTGTCCGGCTGGAGCTGGGGCGACCGCGCGGGCATCGGGATGACCTGGGTCCGCGAGGACTGCCGGGGCGGAGGCTGGGGCGCGAAGCTGCTGGCCGCGGCCGAGGAGGAGGCCCGCCGCCGGGGCTGCGCCACGATCCTGGTCTCGTCCTTCACCTTCCAGGCGCCGGCCTTCTACGCCCGCCACGGCTACGCGGAGACGGCCCGCGTCCCGGGTTTCCCGGCCGGCCACGAGGACGTGTACTTCCTCAAGCGGCTCAAGCCCTGATCCCGGCACCGCCGGGCGATCCCGAAGAACCCGCCGGAACGCCCGAGGAACCCGGAACGCCCGAGGAACCCGCCGGAACGCCCGAGGGCGGCACCCCCGCGGGGGTGCCGCCCTCGTTCGAGAACAGCCGATCAGCCAGGGGCCGATCAGAAGTCCATGTCACCGCCCGGCATGCCGCCGCCCGCGGGGGCACCGGCCTTCTCGGGCTTGTCGGCGATGACGGCCTCGGTCGTCAGGAACAGCGCGGCGATCGACGCGGCGTTCTGCAGCGCGGAGCGCGTGACCTTCGCCGGGTCGATGATGCCCTCGGCGATCATGTCGACGTACTTGCCGGTCGCGGCGTTCAGGCCGTGACCGATCGGCAGGTTGCGCACCTTCTCGACGACGACGCCACCCTCAAGGCCACCGTTGACGGCGATCTGCTTGAGCGGGGCCTCCAGGGCCAGGCGCACGGCGTTGGCGCCGGTCGCCTCGTCGCCCGTGAGCTCCAGCTTCTCGAAGACCGCGGAGGCCTGCAGCAGGGCCACGCCACCACCGGCGACGATGCCCTCCTCGACGGCCGCCTTCGCGTTGCGAACGGCGTCCTCGATGCGGTGCTTGCGCTCCTTGAGCTCCACCTCGGTCGCGGCGCCGGCCTTGATGACGGCCACGCCGCCGGCCAGCTTCGCGAGGCGCTCCTGGAGCTTCTCGCGGTCGTAGTCCGAGTCGGAGTTCTCGATCTCGGCGCGGATCTGGTTCACGCGACCGGCGACCTGGTCGCTGTCACCGGCACCGTCGACGATGGTGGTCTCGTCCTTGGTGATGACGACCTTGCGGGCGCGGCCCAGGAGGTCGAGACCGGCGTTCTCCAGCTTGAGGCCGACCTCCTCGGAGATGACGGTGCCACCGGTGAGGATGGCGATGTCGCCGAGCATGGCCTTGCGGCGGTCACCGAAGCCCGGGGCCTTGACGGCGACGGACTTGAAGGTGCCGCGGATCTTGTTGACGACCAGGGTCGACAGGGCCTCGCCCTCGACGTCCTCGGCGATGATCAGCAGCGGCTTGCCGGACTGCATGACCTTCTCCAGGAGCGGCAGCAGGTCCTTGACCGAGCCGATCTTGGAGTTGACGATCAGGATGTACGGGTCGTCGAGGGACGACTCCATGCGCTCCATGTCGGTGGCGAAGTACGCCGAGATGTAGCCCTTGTCGAAGCGCATGCCCTCGGTGAGCTCAAGCTCCAGACCGAAGGTCTGCGACTCCTCGACGGTGATGACGCCTTCCTTGCCGACCTTGTCCATGGCCTCGGCGATGAGCTCGCCGATCTGGGTGTCGGCGGCGGAGATGGAGGCCGTGGAAGCGATCTGCTCCTTGGTCTCGACATCCTTGGCCTGGGCGAGCAGGGCGGCGGAGACGGCCTCGACGGCCTTCTCGATACCACGCTTGAGGGCCATCGGGTTGGCGCCGGCGGCTACGTTGCGCAGGCCCTCGCGGACGAGCGCCTGAGCCAGCACCGTGGCGGTGGTCGTACCGTCGCCGGCGACGTCGTCCGTCTTCTTGGCGACTTCCTTGACCAGCTCGGCGCCGATCTTCTCGTACGGGTCCTCGAGCTCGATCTCCTTGGCGATGGAGACACCATCGTTGGTGATCGTGGGGGCGCCCCACTTCTTCTCAAGGACGACGTTGCGACCCTTGGGGCCAAGGGTGACCTTGACGGCGTCGGCGAGCTGGTTCATCCCACGCTCGAGACCGCGCCGGGCCTCCTCGTCGAACGCAATGATCTTGGCCATCTGAAGTGGTCCTCCCGGACAGGGGTGGATTGCTCCGGACCGCGCCCGCGCCCGCGACGGACGGCCTGAGTGCCCGGCGGTTCCTTCCCGCCGGACCCTGCGGGCCTCACCGGCCCGGTCCTCGTTTTGGTAGCACTCTCGACAGGAGAGTGCTAACGCCAATGATTAGCACTCGACCCCTCCGAGTGCAAGCGGCTTCGGGCAATGGCCGGGTGAACGTCGGCCCCCGCACGGGCCCAGAACGGGCCGCACACGGCCCCCCGCACGGGCCGCGACGCGCGAGGGGCCCACATCCCGTGTCCGGGATGTGGGCCCCTCGTCGTGCACGCGTGGGCGGTCGATCGCGCCAGGACTAGCCGAGTGCGAGCTTGACCATGTCCGCCTGCGGACCCTTCTGGCCCTGCGAGATCTCGAACTCGACCCGCTGACCCTCTTCAAGGGTGCGGTACCCGTCCATCTGGATGGCGCTGTAGTGGACGAACACATCCGCACCACCGTCGACCGCGATGAAGCCGTAGCCCTTCTCCGCGTTGAACCACTTGACGGTGCCCTGAGCCATGCCTAACTCCCCTATTACTGGCCCTTGCGCAGGAACGCACTTCGCGATCCCGGGTCAGAACTTGCGTCGGAACGCGTCGACCGAGGCTGAATGTATCTGCGCGGGTGCTGTCTGCAACAGGTCAATCCGACGAGAATTCAGGACACCCGGATACATTGAAATAGAGTGAAAATTTGGCATCTTCCTGGGCAACTCGGGCTCGACATATCTCGCCAAAGCCCCATACCGCACTCGCACATTGACCCGATGTCGACCCTCACGCGACCCGTACATATGCGGCGGGCAAGTCCAGCGGAGGGGACTTCCCCAACTCTACCGCGCCCAACCAAACAGAATTACCCCCTCCACTTGTTGACGGAGGGGGTAATAAAGGATTCGCGTGGCGTCCGGGACACCGGCCTCAGGGGCCGGACCCGTCCGGTCCCGTCCGGACGGGACCGGTCAGCCGCCCGCGACGGCGGGGATGATCGAGACGCCGGCGCCGTCCGGCGTCTTCGCCTCCAGCCCGCCCTCGAAGCGCACGTCGTCGTCGTTGACGTAGACGTTCACGAAGCGGCGCAGCTTGCCCTGGTCGTCCAGGACGCGCGCGGCGATGCCCGGGTGGCTCTGCTCCAGGGACTGGATGACCTCCGCCAGCGTGGCGCCCTCGGCGGGGACCTCGGCCCGGCCGCCGGTGTAGGTGCGCAGGATGGTGGGGATGCGGACGTTGACGCTCATGGTGCTACTGCCTTTCCGGTGTGCGGGAGTGGTCGTCAGGCCAGGCCGGCGGCGCGGAAGGCGTCCAGGCTCGGGCGGATGGTGGCGCTCTGCCCGCTGTCGGCGGCCACCGCCTCCAGGGTCTTGAGGCCGTCGCCGGTGTTCAGGACGACCGTCGTCAGCGTCGGGTCGAGCTGCCCGTTCTCGATGAGCTTCTTCGTCACGCCGACGGTCACGCCACCCGCGGTCTCGGCGAAGATGCCCTCGGTCTGGGCGAGGATCTTGATGGCCTCGACGACCTGCTCGTCGTTGACGTCCTCGACGAAGCCACCGGTCCGGCGCGCGATGTCCAGCACGTACGGGCCGTCCGCCGGGTTGCCGATGGCCAGCGACTTGGCGATGGTGTTCGGCTTCTGCGGGCGGACCACGTCGTGACCGGCCTTGAAGGCGGTCGATACCGGGGAGCAGCCCTCGGCCTGGGCACCGAAGATCTTGTACGGCTTGTCCTCGACGAGGCCGAGCTTGATCAGCTCCTGCAGACCCTTGTCGATCTTCGTCAGCTGCGAGCCGGACGCGATCGGGATGACGATCTGGTCGGGCAGCTGCCAGCCGAGCTGCTCGCAGATCTCGTACGCCAGGGTCTTGGAGCCCTCGCCGTAGTAGGGGCGCAGGTTGACGTTGACGAAGCCCCAGCCCTCGCCCAGCGGGTCGCCGATGAGCTCGGAGCAGAAGCGGTTGACGTCGTCGTAGTTGCCCTCGATACCGACCAGGTCGCCGCCGTACACACCGGCCATGACGACCTTGCCCTGCTCCAGGTCGTGCGGGATGAACACGCAGGACCGGAAGCCGGCGCGGGCGGCGGCCGCGCCGACGGCGCCGGCCAGGTTGCCCGTGGAGGAGCAGGACAGGGTGGTGAAGCCGAAGGCGCGGGCGGCCTCGACGGCGATGGCCACGACGCGGTCCTTGAAGGAGTGCGTCGGGTTGCCGGAGTCGTCCTTGACGTAGAGCTTGCCGGTGACGCCGAGCTCCTTGGCCAGGTTGGCCGCGTCCACCAGCTTGGTGAAGCCGGGGTTCAGGCTCGGCTTGGAGGCCACGTCCGCGGGGACGGGCAGCAGCGGCGCGTAACGCCAGATGTTGTTGGGTCCGGCCTCGATCGCCGCGCGCAGCGCCTCGGCGTCTTCGGGTGAACCAGTACCGGTCGGGAACTCGTAGGCGACTTCCAGCGGTCCGAAGCACTCGGCGCACGCGAAGACGGGACCGAGCGCGAAACGGGTACCGCATTCGCGACAGGAAAGGCCGGTGGCGGGTCCGAGGTCGACAGAAACCAGGTCGGCAGAGGTGGCGACAGTCTGTGCAGCCATGATGGCGAGGCCCTTTCTCCTCATCTTCCCCATGGCGCACTTCGCCATGAGACGGAATTGGCACCTTCCCTAGCCGGGGACCTCGCTGGCGTGCGTGACGCAATCGCGAGAACCGACTGGAGGGTTGCCGGGGCTTCAACGGGCCGTGTCCCTCTGCCCCTCTGGATGAGCGGTATGGCACCGGGCTGCGCGCTCTGTGGCGCTCCCGGGCGTTTGTGCGCGAGGACCCCCGACATGCGGCGGTGCTTCGCGTTGTTCAAGACTGTAACCGAAGGTCCGGGTGGTTGAGACAGCCGTCCGAACCGCGAGATGGATCATATTTCACCCCAAAGGGATCGACGCAGGGAGTGCTGAGAGTGCTGGAAGAGGTGGAGCGCTGGCTGGCCGACCGCTCCTGGTCCGCCGCCGACCGACCGCTCGACCAGCTGCTCGACCGGAAACGGGCGGCCGGCACGACGGTCAGCGTGGTGCTGCCCGCGCTCGACGAGGAGGCGACGGTCGGCGCCATCGTCGAGGTCATCCGGCGCGATCTGATCGAGGGCCTGCCGGTGCCGCTGGTGGACGAGCTGGTCGTGATCGACTCGGGCTCCGAGGACCGCACGGCGGAGGTCGCGGCGAAGGCCGGCGCCCGGGTCGTGCACCGCGACGCGCTCCTCCCGAGGATCCCCCCACTGCCCGGCAAGGGCGAGGTGCTGTGGCGCTCGCTGCTGGCCACCACCGGGGACGTGGTCTGCTTCGTCGACGCCGATCTGCGGGACTTCTCGGCCTCGTTCGTCTCCGGGATCGTGGGACCGCTGCTGACCGACCCCGGTGTGCAGTTCGTCAAGGCGATGTACGACCGCCCGCTGGGCGACGCCCCGGGCCAGGGCGGCCGGGTGACCGAGCTGGTGGCCCGCCCGCTGCTGAACCTGCACTGGCCGCGGCTGGCCGGCTTCGTGCAGCCGCTGGGCGGCGAGTACGCGGTGCGGCGCTCGCTGCTGGAGCGGCTGCCGTTCCCCGTCGGGTACGGGGTCGAGCTCGGCCTGCTGGTGGACGCGCTGCACACGGTCGGGCTGGACGCGCTGGCCCAGGTGGACGTGGGCGTACGGGTCCACCGCCATCAGGACGGGCAGGCGCTGGGCCGGATGGCCGCCGCGATCTACCGCACGGCGCAGTTGCGGCTCTCGCGCGGGCACCTCGTACGGCCGGAGCTGACGCAGTTCGAGCGGGGACCGGACGGGTTCGTTGCGCGGACGTACGCGGTGGACACAGAGGAGCGGCCGCCGATGCGGGAGATCCCGGAGTACGCCGTGCGCCGCGTGGCCTGAACCGGCTCCCTCGGCGCCCGGCGCGAGCCGGTCCGGGCCCCCGGCCGGCTCCGTCCACACGTTTGAGCGAGGGCGGTCGGGGCTAGGTTGGCGGCATGGCTTCTCAGGTACTCGTCGCAGCCAACCGCGGCCCGCTCTCCTACGCCCTCGCCCCCGACGGCACGCTCACCGCCCGGCGCGGCGGGGGCGGGCTCGTCTCGGGGCTCTCCGCCGCGCTCGCGGAGCAACCAGGCGCCCTGTGGATCTGCGCGGCCCTGTCGGAGGCGGACCGGGAGGCGGTTCGGCGGGGCGTCGCGGAGCCGGGTGTCCGGATGCTGGACATCGATCCCACGGTGTACGACGACGCCTACAACGGCATCGCGAACTCGGTGCTCTGGTTCACCCACCACCACCTGTACGACGTCCCGCGCGAGCCGGTCTTCGACGCGGAGTTCCGGCGCCGCTGGGACTCGTACGTGGCGTACAACCGGGCCTTCGCCGAGGCCCTCGCCGAGGAGGCGGCGCCGGGCGCGGCCGTCCTCGTGCAGGACTACCACCTGGCGCTGGCCCCGGGCGAGCTGCGCGCACTGCGGCCGGACCTGCGGATCGGGCACTTCACGCACACTCCGTGGGCGTCCCCGGAGTTCATGGGCATGCTGCCGGACGACATCCGGGAGCAACTGCTGTGGGGCATGCTCGGGGCGGACCGGCTCGGCTTCCACACCGAGCGGTGGGGCGTCAACTTCATCACGGGCGCGAGCACGGACTCCCCTACCGGCGTCGCGACGGGCAGCTTCGCCCACGGCGGCAACCCGACCTCGGTGACGCACCGCAGGATGCGCGCGGACGGCAGCGGGCTGGGGCCGGTGCGGGAGACGGCCGTGGAGGCGTACCCGCTCGGCGTCGACGCGGAGGAGCTGCGCGCGCTGGCGCACCGTCCGGAGGTGGACGAGAAGCTGGCGGAGCTTCGGGCGGAGGTCGCGGGCCGAAAGACCATCGTCCGGGTGGACCGGACGGAGCTGTCCAAGAACATCCTGCGCGGGCTGCTGGCGTACCGGGAACTGCTGACGACGCACCCCGAGTGGCGGGGCCGGGTCGTGCACCTGGCGTCGGCGTACCCCTCGCGGCAGGACTTGAAGGTCTACCGGGACTACACGGACGCGGTGGCCACGCTGGCGGCGGAGATCAACGCGGAGTTCGGCACGGAGGACTGGCAGCCGGTGCTGGTGTCGGTCAAGGACGACTTCGCGCGGTCGCTGGCGGCGTACCGGATGGCGGACGTGGCGCTGGTGAACCCGGTGCGGGACGGCATGAACCTGGTGGCGAAGGAGATCCCGGTGGTGTCGGAGGAGGGGTGCGTGCTGGTGCTGTCGACGGGGGCGGGGGCGTACGAGGAGCTCCGCGAGGACGCGCTGACGGTGAGCCCGTACGACGTGACGGAGACGGCCGAGGCGTTGCACGCGGCGCTGGCGATGCCGGAGGGGGAGCGGGCGGAGCGCACGAAGCGCCTCGCGGCCGCCGCGACGGCGCTCCCGCCGGCCCGCTGGTTCACGTCCCAACTGTCGGCCCTCCCCCCCGCGAAGCCCTGACCGCCCCCCTACGGCGCTCCGCCCCGACCCCCCACGCCTCCCCTCCCGAGGCCCCGCCTCCAACCCCACGGCTCCCCTCCCGGGGCCCCGCCCCCAACCCCACGGCGCTCCGCGCCCGCGCCTCAAACGCCGGCGGGGCTGGAATTGCCCTCCGGGCAATCCAGCCCTCGCCAGGCAGAGGACACCAGCCCCATCCACCCTCGCCGGCGCTTGGAGCGCGAAATCCGAAGCGGAGCGAATCCAGCCTCGCCGGCGTTTGAGGCGCGGGGTACGGGGCGGAGCGAATCCAGCCCCGCCGGCGATTGAGGCGCGGGGTCCGGGGCGGAGCCCCGATCCTTGAGCCGCGCAGAGAACCGGCCCGGCCGAACCAGCCCCGCCGGCGATTGAGGCGCGAGGCCCGAGGCCGAGCGAATCCAGCCTCGCCGGCGCTTGAGGCGCGGGGTCCGGGGCGGAGCCCGGGGGGATTGGCCTCGGCCCCCGCCCGGGGCATGTTCCGCCCGCCGGTGCCGCGGTTCTCGCACCGCGGCAGCCGCAGCCGGCACCGGGCCCGGCCGGCGGCCGAACCGCACGGCAGGGTCAGCCGCGGACGGCCGCCGCCAGCGTGGACAGGAAGGCGACGACCTCGGCCGGGCCGGGGAGGACCAGGTCCGCGCGGGAGGCGAGCTCCGGGACCTCCGCCGAGCCACTGCACACCAGCACGCCCGGCAACCCGTCCGTCCGCCGCTTCTCGACCGCCGCGAACGCCGCCAGGTCCCCCAGGTCGTCCCCCGCGTACAGCACGGCCTCCGCGCCCGTCTCCGCCAGGAACTCCGTCAGCGCGACGCCCTTGTCCACGCCCGGCGGCCTCAGCTCCAGCACGGCCCGGCCCGGTTCGACCATCAGCCCGTGCCGCGCGGCCAGCTCCGCGAGGGGCTCCCGCAGCGCCGCGAAGGCCGCCTCGGGGTCCTCGGCCCGCCGGGTGTGCACGGCCAGGGCGCGGCCCTTCTCCTCGATCCACGTGCCCCGCCAGGCCCCGATCGCGTCGAGGAACCCCGGCAGCTCCGCCCGGACCGCCGCCACCCCGGGGTGCTCGGCGGGGGCGTGGACGATGCCGGTGACGGCGTCCCAGCGTTCGGCACCGTAGTGACCGAGGACGACCAGGTGTTCGAGTCCCGGGACGCCGGCGAAGCCGCCGTAGCGGACGGCGACCCCGGCCGGCCGGCCGGTGATCACGGCCACCGAGGCCACCTCGGGGGCCAGCGCCGACAGCGCGGGCACGGCTCCGGGGTGGGCCCGGGCCTGGTCCGGGTCCGGGACGATGTCGGCGAGTGTGCCGTCGAAGTCGAGTGCGACCACGGACCGGCGCGGGGCGCGGAGCAGTGCTTCCAGGCCCTCGCGTCCGGCTGCGGTGACGGGCATCGGCAGGTCGTGCGGACGGCTCCCCATACCGACGACCCTAACGGCCCGGCCCCGTGTCGGCTATGGCGCGGACCACGGGCGCGCGACGATTAACGGCGGGCCCGCTGGGCATCGCGGATGCGCCGGAGGCGGTTGACCGTGCCCGGTGCGTGGGCGAGCGCGCGGGGATCGTCCATGAGCGCGTTGAGCAGCTGGTAGTAGCGGACCGGGGTCATCCCGAGCCCCTCCCGTATGGCCCGCTCCTTGGCCCCTGGCCCGGGCCAGGTACGGCCCTCGTACGCGAGCACCGCGGCCTCCGTGGCCGTCAGCCGCCCTTCGTCCGTCATAAGGCCAGATTAACGCCGCCCACCGACACCCACCCCGCCGACCGAACCCGACGGACGCCGCGCACCCGGCGGACCCGGAGCCGGCGGACGAGCGGCCCGGGACCATTGAGCCCGAAACCGGCGACCCGGAACCGGCAACCCGGTACCGGCGGCCCGGCGGCGGCGGGGGTCTCCCGGCCCGGAACCGGCGGCGCCGCGGCCGTGGGGTCAGCGCGGGTCGGCCGCCCGGGCCGCCGTCGCGATGTCCTCCAGGACCTTCGCCGGCTGCCCGCCCGGCTGCACCGTCGTGCCGATGTCCTGCTTGATGTCCTCGCTGACGCCCGCCCAGGACTCCTTGCCGACGGGGTACAGCCGCGCGTTCGGCAGCGCCGCCAGGAAGGTCTTCAGCTGCGGCGCGGACCCGCCCGTCGCCGACTCCATCGCCCGGTAGCCGCTCGTGGTGACCGGCAGCAGGGCGTACTTGTCGGTGAAGGCCGTCACGTTCTTCGTGTCGTAGAGGTAGTCGAGGAACTTCCCGGACTCCCGGTTGTGCCCGTTCTTGAAGGCCATCACCCAGTCCGCGACGCCCATCGCCGACTGATCGGTGCCGTCGGCGGTGGGCAGGGGCAGCATCCCGACCTTCACGCCCTTGTCCGCGGCCTGCTTGACCAGCGTCGGGTGGCCGTTGAGCATGCCGACCTCGCCGCGCGTGAAGGCGTCGAAGGCGGCCTGCCGGTCCAGCTTCGCCGGCTCGACGGGCCCGGTCAGCCCCTGCCCGACGAGCTTGTCGCGCAGGAACTCCAGCGTCTTGACGTTGGCGGGCGAGTCGATGGAGTACGACTCCTCGTTGTCGGTGTAGCCGCCTCCGCCCGACAGGAGCCACATCATCGTCTCGGCCTGCGCCTCCTCGCGGCCCAGGGGCAGCGCGAAGGGGGTGGGGACGCCCGCGCCCTTGAGCTTCTTGGCGGCCGCTTCGAGGTCCGTCCAGCTCTTGGGCTGCCAGGGGGTCCGGCCGTCCTTGGGCACGACGCCCGCGTCGGCCAGCAGCTTCTCGTTGTAGAAGAGCAGCCGGGTGCTGGCGACGAAGGGCAGCCCGTACTGGACCCGCTTGACCTTGCCGGCGTCCGCGAGCGGCGGCAGGAAGTCGGCCTCCGTCTTGACCGAGAGCAGTTCGTCGGCCCGGTAGAGCTTGCCGGCGGCCGCGTAGTCGGCGTAGGCGCCGATCTGGGCGATGTCGGGGGCCTTGCCGGCCTTGACCATCTCGGCGACCTTGGCGTCCACCTCCGACCACGAGTAGACGCTCACCTCGACGTTGATGCCGGGGTGGTCCTTCTCGAAGCCCTCGGCGAGGTCCTTCCAGTACGACTGCGAGGAGTTCTGCGGATTGTCCCCGTAGTCGGCCGCCACGACCCGCAGGGTCACCTCGTTGTCCCCGGCGAGTCCCCCGACGGCTCCGCAGCCCGTCAGCGTCACTGCGGACAGGCACAGCACGGCGCCGGACGCGGCCAGGCTCAGGTAACGGCCCTTCACAGTTCTCCATCCACCCCTAGTTGTACGTACGATCCACGTAAGGTCTACACCACTTTGACGGCTCGCCGACACCTGGGGGCGCTTCCGGGCGCGGTCCGTGTCCGGACCGTGTCCGACCTGGGTCCCGGATTTGTATGGCAGCTCAACAATCCCTCTCAATGGACTAGACCTTTCCCCGCCGAGCACGCGAGACTATCTCTGTGAAACCCGTGAAACACGTCATCGCCCTCGATGTGGGCGGCACCGGGATGAAGGCCGCCCTGGTCGCCGCCGACGGCACCCTGCTGCACGAGGCGCGCCGCGCCACCGGCCGCGAGCGGGGCGCCGACGCCGTCGTCGAGACGATCCAGGACTTCGCCGCCGAGCTGCTCGACACCGGCACGGAGCGCTTCGGCCGACCCGCCTCGGCCGCCGGCGTCGCCGTCCCCGGCATCGTCGACGCCGAGAACGGGATCGCCGTCTACGCGGCGAACCTGGGCTGGCGCGACGTACCGATGCGCGCCCTGCTCGGCGCCCGCCTCGGCGGAATCCCCGTGGCCCTCGGGCACGACGTGCGCACGGGCGGACTCGCCGAGGGCCGCATCGGCGCCGGGCGGGGCGCGGACCGCTTCCTCTTCGTCCCGCTCGGCACCGGCATCGCCGGCGCCATCGGCATCGCCGGCCGCATCGAAGCCGGCGCGCACGGCTACGCGGGCGAGATCGGGCACATCGTGGTCCGCCCCGGCGGACCCGCCTGCGGCTGCGGTCAGCGCGGCTGCCTGGAGACCCTCGCCTCCGCCTCCGCCGTCAGCCGCGCCTGGGCAGCCGCCTCGGGCGACCCGCTGGCGGACGCCGCCGACTGCGCCAGGGCCGTCGAGTCGGGTGACGCGCGGGCCCGCGAGGTGTGGCTGGCCGCCATCGGCGCCCTCGCCGACGGGCTGGTCACGGCGATCACGCTGCTGGACCCCCGCACGCTGATCATCGGTGGCGGGCTCGCGGAGGCCGGGGAAACCTTGTTCACACCACTACGGACGGCCGTGGAGGAACGCGTGACGTTCCAGCGGCTCCCCCACATCGTTCCGGCGGCCCTCGGGGACACCGCCGGATGCCTGGGCGCGGGTCTGCTCGCCTGGGACCTACTCGCCACGGAGGTACCTGCCTGATGTCCGGAAGCGCGCACAGCACTGTTCTCTCCGGCGCCAGGGTGGTGCTGCCCACCGGGACGGTCGCGAACGGCCGGGTCATCGTCGACGGCGACCGCATCGCCGGCAGTGCCCAGGAGGGCGCGCAGGTCCTGGACCTGACCGGGCACTGGCTCGTCCCCGGCTTCGTGGACATCCACAACCACGGCGGCGGTGGCGCCTCCTTCACCTCCGGCACCGCCGAGCAGGTGCTCAAGGGCGTACGGACCCACCGCGAGCACGGGACGACCACCCTCGTCGCCTCCACCGTCACCGGCGACCTCGACGAACTGGCGCGGCGCGCCGGACTGCTCGCCGAGCTGACCCAGCAGGGCGAGATCGCGGGCATCCACTTCGAGGGCCCCTTCATCAACGCCTGCCGCAAGGGCGCGCACAAGGCGGACCTGCTCCGCGACCCGGACCCGGCCGAGGTCCGCAAGCTGGTCGACGCCGCGCACGGCACCGCCCGCATGTTCACCCTCGCCACCGAGCTGCCGGGCGGCCTGGACTCCGTACGGCTGCTGGCGGAGCTCGGGGTCATCGCGGCCATCGGCCACACGGACTCCACGTACGAGCAGGCGCGCCAGGCCATCGACGCGGGCGCGACCGTGGCCACCCACCTCTACAACGCGATGCCCGGCCTGGAGCACCGCGCCCCCGGCCCCATCGCGGCGCTGCTGGAGGACGAGCGGGTGACCGTCGAGCTCATCAACGACGGCACCCACCTGCACCCGGCGATGCTGGAGCTGGCCTTTCACCATGCCGGCGCGCACCGCGTGGCGCTGATCACCGACGCGATGGACGCGGCCGGCTTCGGCGACGGGACCTACCACCTCGGCCCGCTGGAGGTCGAGGTGAAGCAGGGCGTGGCCCGGCTCGTGGAGGGCGGCTCGATCGCAGGCTCGACGCTGACCCTGGACACCGCCTTCAAGCGCTCGGTCACCCTCGACAAGCTGCCCGTCGAGTCCGTGGTCCAGGCGATCTCCGCCAACCCGGCCAAACTGATCGGCCGGTACGACGAGATCGGCTCGCTGGAGCCCGGCAAGTACGCCGACCTGGTCGTCCTCGACGCCGAGTTCGACGTCAAGGGCGTCATGCGGCGCGGCGAATGGATCGTCAAGCCGGCGCTCTGAGCGCTCCCCTGACCGGTCGACGACTGGCGGCCGAGCGGCTGTACGCGGACGGGCGGTCGGCCCCGGGACTGGGCCCACCGCCCTGCGTTTGGCATGATCCCGGCACAAGACCCGGGAGTGCCCATGATCCTGACCGTGACGCTCAACACCGCGCTCGACGTCACGTACCGCGTGCCGAGGCTGCTTCCGCACACCTCGCACCGGGTCGCCGGCGTCACCGAACGGCCCGGCGGCAAAGGCCTCAACGTGGCCCGCGTACTGGCCGCGCTGGGCCACGAGGTGACGGCGACGGGCTTCGCGGGCGGCCCGGTGGGCGCCCTCGTACGGGAGTCGCTGGAGCGGTACCCGGGAGTGGCCGACGCCCTGGTGCCCTGCGCCGACGGCACCCGCCGCACCCTGGCCGTGGTCGACGCGGCCTCCGGCGACACCACGCAGTTCAACGAGCCCGGCCCGCTGATCACGGCCGCCGAATGGGCGCGGTTCCTCGCCCGCTACGAGGAGCTCGTCCGTACCGCCCGCGCCGTGGCCCTGTGCGGCAGCCTGCCGCCGGGCGTGCCCGTCGGCGCGTACGCGGTGCTCGTACGGGCGGCCCGCGCCGCCGGCGTCCCGGTCCTGCTGGACACCGGCGGCGAGGCGCTGCGCCGCGGGGTCGCCGCCCGCCCCGAGATCATCAAGCCGAACGCCGCCGAGCTGGCCGAGCTCACCGGCTCCCGCGATCCGCTGCCCGCCACCCGCGACGCCCGCCGCCGCGGCGCCCACGCGGTGGTCACCTCGCTGGGACCGGACGGCCTGCTGGCCGCCACGGCCGAGGGCACCTGGCGGGCGGCCCCGCCCCGGGTGCTCGCCGGCAATCCCACCGGCGCCGGGGACTCCGCGGTCGCCGGCCTGCTGTCGGGCCTGGCGGAGGGGCTGGACTGGCCGGACCGGCTCGCCCGGGCGGTGGCCCTCTCGGCGGCCACGGTGCTCGCCCCGGCGGCGGGAGAGTTCGACCCCCGCACCTACGAGGAGGTCCGGGGGTCGGTGAAGGTGACGGCCGGCTAGCCGGTCACTCCTTTTCGAGCCACAGCTGGTCGAGGTTGACCTCGCAGCTGTCGCCGGCCTCGCACGAGATCTTGACCGTGTTGGCGCCCTGCTTGAGCGTCACGATCGAGTAGGTGTTGGTCCAGCCCTTGGACCAGTCGCCCTCGGCGGCCTTGGAGAAGTTCTTCATGTTGATCTGCCGGCTCTGCTTCTCGCCGTTGACGGTCAGCGTCGTGCTCGCGTCCTTGCCGGGCACGCCGTAGGTCATCTTCAGCTTGTACTTGCCGGCCGCCGGGACCTCCAGGCTCCACGTCGCCGCGGCGCCGGGCGTGCTCAGCCCGCCCACGTACTGGCCGCCGGCGCTCTTGGCACCGGGCACCGTGTTCTGCAGCACCGCGCCGCCCGTGAGGGACATGCCGGCGCCCGCGAAGTCCGCCCTGGGCAGCTCGGCCTGGGGCGGCTGCGAGGCGCCGCCGGTCGGCGGGGTCGAGGGGTTCTGCGGGGCCGCCGACTGGTTCGGCTTGCCGTCCGCCTCCTTCCCCTTCTTCTCGTCGTCATCGCCGAAGGTCACGGCGGCACCGATGCCGATCACGACGGCGCCGACCACCGCGACGGCCGCGATCAGCATGCCCCGGCGGCTGGACCCGCCGCCGTGCCCGCCGCCATGGCCCCCGCCGTGACCGCCCAGGTGCGAGACCGTCTGGGTCTGGTGCTGCGGGGGCTGCTGCTGCGGGACGCCGTAGCCGCCCGCCTGGAGCGCCTCCGGGGACTGGTACTGCGCCTGGTAGGCCGAAGGCTGCTGCCCGGGGCCCTGCTGCGGGGGGACGGGGCCGCGCTGGCCGCCGTAGCTCCGCTCACCGACCGTGCGCACCTGGTTGTACGAGGTACGGGGGACGCCGGGCTGCGCGCCGGGCTGACCACCGACCGTCGAGCCGCCGGGGTAGCCGTATCCACCGCCCGAGGGCGGGGTGGCTCCGGCGGCCTGGCCGTCCGCGTAGAGATAGCCGAACGGGTCGTCGTCCTCGGGCTTGTTCGCCCCGTTGTTCGGGCCGTTGTTCGCGGGCGTCGTCATCGCAGGTCACTCCTTTCGACCCCCGGGAGCCTACCCCGAACACGTGCGCCCACGAGCGGCCGATCCGCTCAGCCCGCCCGGCGGTGCGCCTTGGAACGGGACCGCTTCTCGATGTACATCCGCTGGTCGGCGGAGCGCAGCACCTCGTCCGCCGACATCCCGCAACTGGCCCAGCCGATGCCGAAACTCGCTCCCACCCGCACCGCGCGGCCGTCCACCCGGATCGGCGGGATGATCGCGTTGCGCAGCCGCACGGCCAGGTCCGCGGCGTCCGCGGCGCCCAGTCCGTCGGCGAGGACGACGAATTCGTCACCACCTAGCCGAGCGACGGTGTCACCGTCCCTGACGCCGGTCGTCAGCCGCCGGGCCACCTCGATCAGGACGGCGTCGCCCGTGTGGTGCCCGAACCGGTCGTTGATCGACTTGAAGCCGTCGAGGTCGCAGAAGAGCACCGCGAGCCCCTTCGTCCCGTCGTCGACGTCGGTGGCGGGCGCCACGGTGTGCACGTGGTGGTCGTACGGGCCGTCCTGGGCCGGCACCGCCCCGACGGGGAACTCGAAGGGCTCGGGCGTGGGGTAGCGGTCGCTCCCGTCGGGCTGAAAGCCGTGCTCACCGGCACCACCCGCCCCTCTGCGGACCTCGTACGCGTCGTGCCCCTCACGCCCCTCGTAGGCCGCGTCCAAGGCCTCCACGGCGGTGGCCCGCACGGACTGCGGTCTGCGGCACAACCGCGCGCCGAGCCGGGCCCGCAGCTCGGCGCTGTTGGGCAGGCCGGTGAGCGAGTCGTGGCTCGCGCGGTGGGCCAGCTGGAGCTCGTGCCGCTTGCGCTCCTCGATGTCCTCGACGTGCGTGAGCAGGAAGCGGGGCCCGTCGGCGGCGTCGGCGACCACGGAGTTGCGCAGGGAGACCCACACGTAGGTGCCGTCGCGCCGCCCGAGGCGCAGCTCCGCGCGACCGCCCTCGGCCGAGGTGCGCAGCAGGGTGCCGATGTCCTCGGGGTGGACCAGGTCGGAGAAGGAGTAGCGGCGCAGCACCGAGGCGGGCCGGCCCAGCAGCCGGCACAGCGCGTCGTTGGTCCGCAGCAGCCGGCCGTGCTGGTCGCCGCCCATCTCGGCGATGGCCATGCCGCTGGGCGCGTACTCGAAGGCCTGGCGGAACGACTCCTCGCTGGCCCGCAGTGCCTGCTGCTCCCGTTCGAGCCGTACCAGGGCGCGCTGCATGTTGGCGCGGAGCCGGGCATTGCTGATCGCAATCGCCGCCTGGAAGGCGTACATCTGGAGCGCTTCGCGCCCCCAGGCGCCCGGCCGGCGTCCGTTGCGCGGCCTGTCCACCGAAATGACACCGAGGAGTTCGCCGCCGGACGCGTACATCGGCGCGTAGAGCCGGTCCTCCGGATGCCACTCGTCCGCGAACCGCGGATCGGGGCCGTCGGTGTGCCACTGGGGCACGTCGTCCTCCAGCAGGACCCAGCCCTCGGTGTGCGGGATGAAGCGGAGCCCGTCCCAGTTCTCACCCATCGTCAGGCGGCGTTCCCAGGAGGCCCGGGAGCCGACGCGACCGGTGATGAGGGCCTCGGCCGCGGGGTCGCCGGCGAAGGCGGCGACGACCAGATCACCGTCCGGGCGTACGAGGTTGACACAGGCGAGTTCGTAGCCGAGACCCACGACGATGCCGTCCACGACGGTCTGCAGAGTGTCCGCCAGGCTGCGGGCCGTGTTGAGCTCGGCCACCACCCGGTGCAGCTGCCGCAGGGTCGCAAGACGGACGTACGGCTCCGACTCGGTCTCCATTGCTCGCTCTCCCCGAGACCTCGACAGCAACTCCTGGTTTGTCATCGGCGTTTCGTTGCGGTGTCCCGTCCACTGAATCACAGTGAGCTGTGCGGCAGGTACACAGGGTCAACAAATCTTGCCCTCTGTGACTCAAGTCACATGAGATGAATACCGGTGCTCAGCGGGGGGTTACCGGCTGGGAGCGCTCCCCCGCCTTCCCGGGAGCAAACGATACGTCGGGACCTAGGCCGAGGGGCGGGGGCGCGACTCGGACCCGGGCCCGATGTGCGCGCGAAACCGCGAGATTAGCGTGTCGACGTGCCCGAGACGACCCCTGTACCCAGCCGTGTCCCCCGCGTGTCGACCCCCGTGTCCGCCCCGCCCGGGGCGAGACCCCATGCTGAGGGAGTGAGCAACGACGAGTTCCGCGCCGCGATGGCCCGGTTGGCGGCGGGCGTGTGCCTGGTGACCGCGCACGAGGCCCCCCTGACGGTGGACGGCACGCGCGGCGAGGACGTCGGCATGACGGCCACCGCCTTCATGTCCGTCTCCCTGGACCCGGCCCTGGTCCTGGTGAGCCTGCGCGAGGGCTCCCGGATGGACGACCTGCTGGCGGAGCAGCCGCTGTGGGCGGTCTCGGTCCTCGCCGACCACCAGCTCCAGGTCGCGGGCCGGTTCTCGATGAAGGGCCGGATCAGCGACCGGCTGCTCTTCGCGGACCTCCCCCACACGCGCGGCGAGGCCTCGGGCGCGCCGCTGCTGAGCGGGGCGCTGGCCACCCTCGAATGCCGTACGGAGAACCGTGTCGCGGCGGGGGACCACACCCTGGTCGTCGGCCGCGTGCTGACGGCGGGACTGCCCGCGCCCGACTCCTCGCCGCTGACGTACTTCCGGGGGCGCTACCGGCACCTGGGCGCGTAGGGACGGCGGCGGCTCCCGAGGGGGCGGGGCTCCGGCTCCGGCTTCGGCTCCGGCTCCGGCTCCGGCTCCGGCTCCGGCGGGGCGGCTACCAGTCGCGGCCGGTGCGGCCTCGCTTCGTCTCGGCGCGGGCCTTCTTCTCCCGCAGCCGCCGCTCGTTGATCCCGCGCGGGATCTTCGTCGCCCGGCGCGGCTTCGGCGGCGGCGCCGTCGCCTCCGCCAGCAGGGAAGCCAGCCGGACCAGCGCCATCTCCCGGTTGCGCAGCTGCGAGCGGTGCTCGGAGGCCCGTACGGTCACCACCCCGTCCACCAGCCGGCCGGCGAGCCGCTCCAGCGCCCGCGCCCTCCACACCTCGGGCAGCGCCTTCGTCGCCGCCAGGTCGAACAGCAGCTCCACCCGCGAGTCCGAGGTGTTCACGTGCTGGCCGCCCGGCCCGGAGGACCGCGAGAAGCGCCAGGCGAGCTCTCCCTCGGGGAGCACGACCGAACCGCGGATGACATAGGGACCAGGCATGTCCCTATGATCCGTGCCCCGGGGCCGCCCCGTCACCCGTATTTCACGCCGGGAACCCCGCGCCCCTCTCCTCGCGTTATAGGGATCAGCGGTAACTTGGCCACATATCGCGGTCATGAGACGAGGAAGGGACACCAGTCAAAATGGCAGTAAGCCTGTCCAAGGGCGGCAACGTCTCGCTCAGCAAGGAGGCCCCGGGCCTCACTGCCGTCACGGTCGGCCTCGGCTGGGACGTCCGTACGACGACCGGAGTCGACTTCGACCTGGACGCCTCCGCCATCGCGGTCAACCCGACGGGCAAGGTCGTCTCCGACGGTCACTTCGTCTTCTTCAACAACAAGTCCACCCCGGACCAGACCATCGTGCACACCGGTGACAACCGCACCGGCGAGGGCGCGGGCGACGACGAGGCGATCAACGTCAACCTCGCCGGCCTCCCGGCCGACGTGGACAAGATCGTCTTCCCGGTCTCGATCTACGACGCCGAGGCCCGCAGCCAGAACTTCGGCCAGGTCCGCAACGCGTACATCCGCGTCGTGAACCAGGCCGGCGGCGCCGAGATCGCCCGCTACGACCTCTCCGAGGACGCGGCGACCGAGACCGCCATGGTCTTCGGCGAGCTCTACCGCAACGGCGCCGAGTGGAAGTTCCGCGCGGTCGGCCAGGGCTACGCCTCCGGTCTCACCGGCATCGCCCAGGACTTCGGCGTCAACGTCTGAGTCCGCCACGCCCCGAGCGATCGGGGCCGACCCTCGGCAGGCGAAGCCTCCTCCCGTCAGGAGAGGGGGCTTCGCTACCGTTGACCAGGTGATTCTCCAACCGCTCGTTCCCGTCGACGGCGCCCTGCCCGGTCCGGTCCTCACCGAGATCGCCGCGCTCTACGCGACGAACCACGCATTCTTCGAACTGAGCGGCGACTTCCCCGACCCGAACCGCATCACGGTCGAACAGGTCGCGGCCGCCCTCGCCGACGACATCGCTAAGGACGGCGCCGAGGTGCTCCTCGCCCGCTCCGCCGGCCGCCTCGTCGGCCTCGCCGCCACCCTCGCCCACCACCCCGACCCGGCGTCCGACGACCCGGACCCGTGGATCGGGCTGCTGCTCATCGACGCCACCGCACACCGCCAGGGCTACGGGCGCGCCGTCACCGCCCTGGTCGAGGACCGCTTCCGCACCGCTGGGCGAACAGGCGTACGCCTGGCCGTACTCGACAACAACCCGGCCGCGCTCGCGTTCTGGAAGTCCCGGGGCTACGCCCCCGTGCGCAAGGCCGAGGACCGCGAACGGGGCCGCGACCGCACGGTGCTGCGCAAGCCCCTCGACGCCGGACGGCCGCCGCGCGCAGGACTGTAGGAGGGGCGGTCCTCTCCTCCTCACGCGGCGGGCGGGCGGCCCTTCCCGAACAGCCAGACGTCCCAGACCTTCTCCAGGTCGTGCCCGGTGCTCTTCTGCGCGTAGGCGGTGAAGTCGGCGGTGCTGGCGTTCCCGTGCCGGTGCTCGGCGGCCCAGCCCCGCAGCAGCGCGAAGAACTTCTCGTCCCCCACCTCCTGGCGGATCCGGTGCAGGACCATCGCGCCGCGGAAGTACACCGGGTTCCCGGAGATGTGCTCGGGCCCCGGCGGGGCGGCGGGCGGGAAGGCGTCCCAGTCGGAACCGGCCGCCGGCTCCGTCTCCGTGTCGCCCTCCAGGAAGGCGTCGAAGCTCTCCTGCGCGGTGTTCCCGCCGTGGTCCTCGGCCCACAGCCACTCCGCGTAGGTGGCGAAGCCCTCGTTGAGCCACATGTCCTTCCAGGACTCCGGCGACACCGAGTTGCCGAACCACTGGTGGGCCAGCTCGTGCACGACGAGCGATTCCTCGGGCGCGCCGGGGAAGAGCGGGCGCGTCTGTGTCTCCAGGGCGTACTCCAGGGTGCCGCCGGGCAGCACGATCGCACCCGCCGCACCGAAGGGGTACGGGCCGAACCGGCCGCCGCCCCACTCCAGCACCTCCGGCAGCCGGGCGAGCGCGTCCGCGCTCCGCGCCACCTGGTCGGGAGCCACCGCGTGGTAGAGCCGGACCCCGGAAGCGGTCCGCCCGGTCGTCACCTCGTACTTCCCGACGGCGGCGGTGGCCAGGTAGCTCGCCATCGGCTCCGGGGCGTGCCACGCGAACGCGGTGCGTCCGTCGCCCCGTTCGGTGCGGGAACGCAACTCGCCGTTCGACACGGCCTCGTAGCCGTCCGGCACGGTGAGCGTGATGTCGTAGGCGGCCTTGTCGCTGGGGTGGTGGTTGCCGGGGAACCAGGCCATCGACCCGATCGGCTCACCGACGCCCACCGCGCCGTCCGCGTACGTGATCCAGCCCTCCCGGGAGCCGTCCGGATCCTCGAACACCTTCGGTCGGCCGCTGTAGTCGACCTCCGTCCGGAAGACCTCGCCCTTCCTCAGGTCCTCGGCGGGACGGACGGTCAACTCGCTGCCGGTCCGGTTGTAACGGGCCGCGGCGCCCTGCACCGCCACACCGTCGACGTCGAGGCCGCTGAGGTCGAGGTTGAAGGAGCTCAGCCCCTGCTCGGCGCGGGCGGTGATGACGGCCTTGCCGCGCAGCTTCCCGTCGGCGGGGTCGTAGTCGAGGTCGAGCGCGTAGTGGTCGACCTGGTAGCCGCCGTTGCCCGCCTTGGGGAAGTACGGGTCCCGCAGCCCCGACGCCCCCGGCCGCCCCTGCACGGTGCCGCCGGTACACGCCGCCGTGAGGGCGAGCAGGACGGCAACGGCGGGGGCGGCGAGACGGACGAATGCGCGAGGTTCCACACAAAGGATCCTAGGTCGCATCCCGGCGCACCTCGGTGACGCGTCCCGGCCGACTGCCGGCTGCTCGCCCCTTCCTACGGGCCACTCGCTACGCGCTACTTGCTCAGCGCGTCGACGCCGGCCTTGGCGAACTTCTCGTCGAGGTCGCCGCTGGGGGCGCCGGCCACCCCGATGCCCGCGACCGGGGCGCCGTCGGCCTGCACCGGGGCGCCGCCGCCGAGGAAGAGGGTGCCGGGGATGTCCTTCAGGTTCGGGGTCTGCGCGAGCCGGCCGGCGAGCACGGAGGTCGGGGCGTTCCAGGACACCGCGGTGAAGGCCTTGCGCTGCGCCGACTCGTAGGACTGCGGACCCGCGCCGTCGCCGCGGAGGGTGACGACGGTGTTGCCGTTGCGGTCCACGACGGCGACCGACACGCGCTGGTTCTCCTTCGCGGCGGCGTCCAGCGCGGCCTGGGCGGCGCGGGTGGCGGCGTCGACGGTGAGGTGCGTGGTGGTGGTGAAGTCCTTGTCGCCGTCCTTCTTCTTCGCGGCGGCGAGGACCGGCGCGGACTCGGCCCGGGCGGGCGCGGCGGTGGCGCTGACGGCGCCGAAGGTCCCGGCGCCGAGGGCGACGGCGAGGGCGGTACCGGTGAGGACGCGGGTGCGGGTGTTCATCTCTGCTCCTGAGGACGGTGACACGGACGGGTGGTACGGACGGTGGTACGAACGGGTGGTACGCACAGGGGTACGCACGGGTTTCCGCGGGTGGTACGGACGAGTGGCACGCACGGGTTTCCGCGGGTGGCACGGACGTGGCACGCACGGGGTTTACGCGGGGGCACGGACGAGTGGCACGCACGGGGTTTACGCGGGGGTACGGACGGGTGGACGGGGAGCGCGGGTGGCGGTGATCGGACGCTTCCGCCGCTGCTGGGCGGCCCGGCCCCGCCACTGCTCCAACCCTCCCCCCGAACCCCCCGCCGCCCCGTCCCCGTACCGGCTCGCTCCCTGCCCCGCACCGGCTGACCCGGGGGTCATCCGATCGGTCGATGCGCCCCACCCCCACCCCGGCATTGGCTGTCCCCGTCCCCACGCTTCCCGGGCCGGAGCCCATGAGGGCCCGGCCGGGCCGAGCCCGACGTCCGGTGCGCGGCACGGGCCCGGGACAAACCCCCACCACCCAGCCGCCGTCCCCCTCAGCCCCGCCAGCCCCCTGCCAGCCCTCTCCCGGCCCGCCCGGTTCCCCTCCCGACGCCGTCCAGCCCACCTCCCCATGCCGGTCCACCCCCGCCCCAGCCCCACCGACACCCGAGGCACGGGTCCCGGGGCGAAGCCCCACCACCAGCCCCACCGACACCCGAGGCACGGGGTCCGGGGCGGAGCCCCAGCACCAGCCCCGCCCGCGCTTGAGGCGCTGATGCCGGGGCGGAGCCCCACCGACGCCCGAGGCGCGGGGTCCGGGGGCGAAGCCCCAGCACCGAGCCCCGCCGGCGTTTGAGGCGCGGGGTCCGGGGCGGAGCCCCACCGACGTCCGAGGCGCAGGTTCCGGGGCGGCCCCACCACCAGCCCCGCCGGCGTTTGAGGCGCGGGGTCCGGGGCGGAGCCCCGGCAACGGCCCGCACCGGCCCACCGCACCGGAACCCGGCAGGATGGAAACACGCACCACCTCGCCCCAGGAGCCCCCGTGAGCCCCGCCCCACTCCCACAACCCCCGCATCCGCCGCGACCCCCTTTGCCCTCGCGGTCCACCGCCACCGACCCGGACACCCGCGTACTCGCCGCGGTCATGCACACGGCCTTCTTCCTGCTCCTCGGCGCCTCGGTGGCCCGTTTCCTCCTGCGCCACCCCGGCGAGCCCCGTACCCCCTGGGTCATCGCGCTGAGCATCGCCCTGGCCCTGCTGTACGTACTCGGCAACGCCGTCGGCGCCACCCGCCCCGCCGGCCAAGGCACCGGCCCCGCCGCGGCCGCCGCCGTCCACGGCACAGGCCCCGGGGCCCGAGGCCGAGGCGCCCGCCCCGCCGCCGGCCAAGCAACCGGCACCGACTCCCCCGCCGGCCAAGGCCAGGGCACCGGCCCCGCGGGCGCCACCCGCCACCCCGCCGGCCAAGGCCCCGGCCCCGGCCCCGGCCCCGGCGCCGGCCGTCTCCTCTGGCTGGGCCTGATCGTCACCACCTGGGTGGTCCTGGTCGTCCTCGCGCCGAGCTTCGCCTGGTGCGCCGTACCGCTCTTCTACACGGCCCTGCGCACCCTCCCCCCACGCGCCGCCATCGTCCTCGTCGCACTCCTCACCGTCTTCGTCGTCACCGCCCAGCTCCAGCTCTCCGACACCTTCGACCCCAACCTCCTCCTCGCCCCGCCCGCCGTGGCCGCCCTCGCCACCGCCGTCTTCGTCCACATGGAACGCCAGGCCCAGGCCCAGCGCGCCCTCATCGACGACCTCATCCGCACCCGCCGCGAACTGGCCGCCACCGAACGCCGCGAAGGCACCCTCGCCGAGCGCCAGCGGCTGTCGATGGAGATCCACGACACCCTCGCCCAGAACCTGTCCAGCCAGCAGATGCTGCTCCAGGCCGCCGACCGCACCTGGGACACCGACCCCGGCACCGCCCGCGCGCACGTCCGTACCGCCACCGGCATCGCGGCCCGCGGCCTCGCCGAGGCGCGCCGGCTCGTGCACGACCTGGCGCCGTCCGAACTCGCCGACGGCGCCGGGCTCGCCGCCGCCCTGCGCGCACTGGACGCGGGCCCGGACATCGAGGTCCGGTTCCACCTCGAAGGGACCCCGGCCCCGCTCCCGGACCGCGTCCAGTCCGCCCTGCTGCGCATAGCCCAGGGCGCGCTGGCCAACGTCCGGGAGCACTCGGGCGCCGGTACCGCCGCGCTCACCCTCAGTTTCCTGGGGGACCAGGTGGTCCTGGACATCGCCGACGACGGCCACGGCTTCGCCCGGCCCGGCGGCACACCCTCCGCGACCTCCCCCGCCTCCGCCCCCGCCCCCGCCTCCGCCTCCGAACGCGGCCACGGCCTCCCGGCCATGCGCGCCCGCGTACGCCAGCTGGGCGGCACCCTCACCGTCGAGTCCACGCCGGGCGAGGGCACCGTCCTCTCCGCGGCCGTACCCCTGGAGCCCACCCGATGACGACGATCCTGCTCTGTGACGACCACGTGGTGGTCCGCGCCGGACTGCTGGCCCTGCTCGGCAGCGAGCCGGACATCGAGGTACTCGGCGAAGCCGGCAGCGGCGAGGAGGCGGTCGCCCTGGCCACCCGGCTCCGCCCCGACGTGGTCCTCATGGACCTCCAGCTGGGAGAGGGCATCGACGGCGTCGAGGCCACCCGCCGTATCACGGCCCTCCCCCGGCCCCCGCACGTCCTGGTCCTCACCACGTACGACACCGACGCGGACATCACCCGGGCGATCGGCGCGGGGGCGACGGGCTACCTCCTCAAGGCGGAACGCCCGGAAGAGCTCTTCGCCGCCATCCACTCGGCGGCGCAGGGCCGCACCACGCTGTCCCCGCCCGTCGCCAGCCGCGTGATGGCCCACATGCGCGGCACCCGCCCCACCCTCACCGACCGCGAGCTGGACATCCTCGGGCAGCTGGCCCGGGGGCTCGGCAACCGGGACATCGCCCGCGCCCTGTTCATCAGCGAGGCCACGGTCAAGACCCACCTGGGCCGGATCTACGACAAGCTGGGCGTCGACACCCGCGCGGGCGCCGTCTCGGTGGCGAAGGAACAACGCCTCCTCCCCTGAACGGGAGCCCCCCGGACGACCGTGACACCATCGGGTACGTGCTCGACATCGGCTACTCCCTCTCCCGGCGCTTCCCGGACCCCCCGCAGACCGACTACCGCTCGGCGGACGTCCACTCCCTGCGCCACGACCTGTTCTGCGGGGACGTCTACCTCGCCGACACCGCCGCGGACCGGGAAGTGTCCACAGCCTGGGGATGGGTTCCGGTCCTGGACTTCGCGTGGGCGCTGTGCGACATCGTCGAGCAGCTCGACCGGGACCCGCGGGGCAACCGGTCGGCCAACCGCCAGTTCGCCGAGCTCGACTTCACCGAGTCGACGGACCGGATGCTGTTCGAGCGCCGCTTCGGCTGGGTCGACGTCGAGGCCGACTGGATGCCGCCGGAGGAGGCCCCGCTGACCTTCAGCCACCGCCTGCTGCGCCGCGAGGCCCGCGACTTCCTGCACGACCTCGTCGCGGACCTGACCGACATGCACGACGGCCTCGCCGACAACCCGGCCATCTGGATGCTCCAGTCCCGCTTCCCCCGCGTCCCCGCGTAGCCCCGGACCCGGGCCCGGGGCGGAGCCCCGATCTTGAACCCCGCCAACATCCGAGGCCCGAGGCCAGAGGCGGAGCCCCGAACCCAGCCCCGCCGGCGATTGAGGCGGGCGGCGGCGGCCCGCCCGGCTACGCCAGCACCCGTACGCCCAGCTGCGCAGCCATCGCCGGGGCGAGCTCGAACAGCTGCCCCGGACTGATCACCGCCCCCGCCAACGCCTCCACCCCCCGCGCGATCTCCAACGCCGTCGCCCCCCGCAGATCCACGTCAGTCATCCGCACCCGGCTGAAGTCCGCGCCCCGCAGCACGCAGTCCCGGAACTCCACCCGTTCCAGCACCGCGCCGCCGAAGTCCGGCTCCACCAGGACGCAGCTCTCGAAGACCACGTCCTTGAGCCGCGCCGTCCGCAGGTTCAGGTAGTCGATCTTGCCGCCCCGGACCACGACCCGCTCCAGCACGGCGCCGTGCAACTGCACGCCGCCCAGCCGGGCGTCCAGCAGCTCCACGTCCCGCAGCGAGGCTCCCGACAGGTCGGTGCCCACCCCCCGGACGCCCTCCAGCACCGAGTCCAGGAAGCGGGCCTTGGCCAACCCCGCCTCGTCCAGCGCGCAGCGCCGCAGCGCGCAGTCCATGAACCGGGACCCGATCCCCTCCTCCCCCGTCAGGTCCAGGTCGGCGAGCTCCAGCCCGTCGTAGTCCCCGTCCGGCTCCAGGCCGCCGCCGGGCCACGGCGCCAGCTCCGGCAGCCGCACCTCCGCCCGCCGCGCCGCCTTGACCGTCTGCTGCTGCCCTTTTCGCACCATGGCCCCATCGTGGCCGACGGCTCCGACAATCCCGGCCCTTGACCTCGACCGCGCTGGAGGTCGCAGCCTCGCCGCACGCCCACCGACCCGCACGCCGACGCCACCGCCCGCCGCCGCGCCCGCCTTCACACCCCCCGACGCACCCCCGCCCCACCCACGACCGCCCCCGCCGCCACGCCCGTCGTCACGCACGCGGACGCCACACATCGCGCGTGCCCATCGCCCCCCCCGGCACCACGGCCCCGGCCCCCGGCGGCCCGTCCCGACGTCACGCGCACGAGCCCTCCGCCTCCGCCCACCCGCCCAGCTCGCGGAGCGCGTCGTCCGTCAGGCGGTTCACGGTCCACTCGTCCATGGCCACCGCACCCGCCGCCCGGTAGAAGTCGACGGCCGGGGTGTTCCAGTCCAGGACCGACCACTCCAGCCGCTCGTACCCCCGCTCCACGCACGTCCGCGCCAGCTCCGCCAGCAGCGCCTTGCCGTGGCCGCCGCCGCGCGCGGACGGGCGGACGTACAGGTCCTCCAGGTAGATGCCGTGCACCCCGCGCCACGTCGAGAAGCTGAGGAACCACACGGCGCAGCCGACGGCCTCGCCGTCCTCCGCCTCCGCGATGTGCGCGAAGACGGCCGGGCGGGCACCGAACAGCGCCTCGCGCAACTGCTCCTCGGTGGCCCGCGCCTCGTGCGGGACCTTCTCGTACGCCGCGAGTTCGCGGATCATCGCGTGGATGACGGGCACGTCGGTGACTTCGGCGCTACGGATCATGGCGGCAGCCTAAGCCGCGTCCGCGCGGACCGGCCGGTCAGCGACCGAGCAGGGTCCGCGCCACCGCCGACTGCTCCCCGTCCAGCCGGTCCTCGCCGTCCTCCACGTCCCACAGGACGTTCTGCAGGACCCGTCCGAGCGTCCACGCCCGGGCGCGCTCCCGGTCCGCCCCGACCGCCTCCGCCAGCAGCTCGAAGCGCCACCGCACCTCCTCGGCTCGGAAGTTGTCGGCGACGGCCGGCAGCAGGTCGAAGCCGGGATCGCCGGCCAGCGGCTTCGGGTCGATCGCCAACCACGCCTCGCGGCGCCCGCCCGCGAGGACGTTGTCGTAGTGCAGGTCCCAGTGCAGCAGCCGGTCGCCCGGCTCCCCGGCGACCTCCGCCACCGCCGCCGCGCAGTCCCGCACCAAGGCCCGCTCACCCTCGTCCGCCAGCAGCGCCAGCGCCCGCGGTACGGACTCCAGCATCGCGGCGGTCATCTCCCCGAGCCCGCGCAGCCCGGCCGGGGCGGGTACCGCCGTCAGCCGCGCCAGCAGCTCCCCGATCACCGCGACGGCCCGGCGGCTGTCGCGCTCCGCGAGCGCCGACAGGTGGCGGCTCTCGTCGAGCCGCTCCAGCAGCAGGGTGCCGGTGGCCGCGTCGTGCCGCCACAGCCGTACGCAGCCCTCCCCGCGCCACGCGCGCAGCGCGACCGGCTCCCCGGCGCTCTCCTCGTCCGGCAGCGTCAGCTTGAGCACGGCCGGGGTGCCGTCGGCGCGCTCCACCGGCAGCACCAGGGCCGTCGTCCCGTGCATCTCCGGTCCGGTGCGCCGCAGTTCCCACCGGTCCAGGAACTCCGCCGCGCGTGCCGGCAGCGCCGCGATGAACTCCCGGCCCGCGGCGCCGTTGTACGTGACCTGGGCCTCGATCAGCCCGTCCGGAACCTCGACCATGCCCCGACGGTAGCCCGGGGCCCTGCCGCACCGCCGACTCCCGCCACCCCGCCGCCCCTCGCCGGCCGCCCCCGCCGGCTTCGCCCGCGCCCAGCCGCCCACCACGAATCGACCCCGCCCTACGCAATACAGACAAAACCCCCGCCCAACCCTACGGGCCCCGCCGCCCCGCCCGCATCGGTCACAGGGCCACCCCCCGGCCCCCGAAGTGCGACATCCCGCCCCTGGACACCCCGGCGGAACGAGGTGTAGCAACTCCTCCATGACGATCAACGGCGGCATTTCCTTCTGGCACGCGACGGACCGCACCGCCCCGGCCGCACCACCCCGCGCGCCCCTGACCGCCGACGCCACGGCCGACGTCGTCATCGTCGGCGGCGGCTACACCGGCCTGTGGACCGCGTACTACCTCAAGCGGTCCGCCCCCGACCTGCGCGTCACCGTGCTGGAGCAGAAGTTCTGCGGCTACGGCGCCTCCGGCCGCAACGGCGGCTGGCTCTACAACGGCATCGCCGGCCGCGACCGGTACGCCGCGCTGCACGGCCCCGAGGCCGCCCGTCGGCTCCAGCGGGCCATGAACGACACCGTCACCGAGGTCATCGACGTGGCCGACAAGGAGGACATCGACGCCGACGTCCACCGGGGCGGCGTCCTCGAAGTCGCCCGCACGCCCGCCCAGCTCACCCGGCTGCGGGCCTTCCACGCCGCCGAGGTCGCCTTCGGCGAGAGCGACCGCGAGCTCTACGACGCCACCGCCACCCGCGCCCGCCTCGACATCGCCGACGCCGTCGGCTCCAGCTGGAGCCCGCACGGCGCCCGCGTCCACCCGCTGAAGCTCGTCACGGGACTGGCCGCCGCCGCGGAGCGCCTGGGCGTGGTGATCCACGAGTCCACGCCCGTCACCGAGATCGCCCCGCGCCGCGCCGTCACCCCGTACGGCACGGTCCGCGCCCCGTACGTGCTGCGCTGCACGGAGGGGTTCACGGCCGCCCTCAAGGGCCACAAGCGCGCGTGGCTCCCGATGAACTCCTCGATGATCGTGACGGCCCCGCTGTCCGAGCGGACCTGGGAGCAGCTCGGCTGGACGGGCCGGGAGGTCCTCGGCGACATGGCGCACGCGTACATGTACGCCCAGCGCACCGCCGACGACCGCATCGCGATCGGCGGCCGCGGGGTCCCGTACCGCTTCGGCTCGCGCGCGGCCGCCGCCGAGAACACGGGCCGTACGGAGCCGGCCACGATCGACTCCCTGACGGCGCTGCTGACGGCGTTCTTCCCGCAGCTCACGGGCACCGAGATCACCCACGCCTGGTCGGGCGTGCTCGGCGTGCCGCGCGACTGGTGCGCGACGGTCACCCTGGACCGCACGACGGGCCTCGGCTGGGCCGGCGGCTACGTCGGCTCGGGCGTGGCCACCGCCAACCTCGCCGGCCGCACCCTGCGCGACCTCGTCCTGGAGGAGAGCACCGGGCTGACCGCGCTGCCCTGGGTCAACCACCGGGTGCGCCGCTGGGAGCCGGAGCCCTTCCGCTGGCTCGGCGTCCAGGCCCTGTACGCCGCCTACCGCGAGGCGGACCGCCGCGAGGCCGCCGGGCACCGCCCGACGACGTCCCCCCTGGCCCGCGCGGCCGACCGCATCTCGGGCCGCCACTGACCGCCGGGCTTGCCCGGGGAGTCCGACCGCGGACCAGGACACCGACCCCGCGAGGGGGGTCGAGAAGAGCCCCCTGTCGGATTCGAACCGACGACCTACGCATTACAAGTGCGTTGCTCTGGCCGGACTGAGCTAAGGAGGCGTGGCACGGACGCGCGAAACCACCGCGCGTCGAGCCGCCATCACTCTACACAGCGGCCGATTCGCGGGGCCATCGCGTAATCGGGACCTTCCCGGTACTGACAGACGCGGCGCGGCCGGGTAGCGTCGGGCGGAGTCCGTTCACTGGACTAGACCCATTCTCCTTCCACTCGGATCGTCCGGCACGTTCCTGCCGGTAGAAGGGACGCATCACCATGGCTTCCGTCACTTTCGACAAGGCGACCCGCCTGTACCCCGGCGGCGACAAGCCCGCCGTCGACCAGCTGGAGCTGGAGATCGAGGACGGCGAGTTCCTCGTCCTCGTCGGCCCCTCCGGCTGCGGCAAGTCCACCTCGCTGCGCATGCTGGCCGGCCTGGAGGACGTCAACGGGGGCGCCATCCGCATCGGCGACCGCGACGTCACGCACCTGCCGCCCAAGGACCGGGACATCGCCATGGTGTTCCAGAACTACGCGCTCTACCCGCACATGTCCGTCGCGGACAACATGGGCTTCGCGCTCAAGATCGCCGGCGAGGACAAGGCCACCATCCGCAAGAAGGTGGAGGACGCGGCGAAGATGCTCGACCTCACCCAGTACCTCGACCGCAAGCCGAAGGCGCTCTCCGGCGGTCAGCGCCAGCGCGTCGCCATGGGCCGCGCCATCGTGCGCAAGCCGCAGGTCTTCCTGATGGACGAGCCGCTGTCGAACCTGGACGCCAAGCTCCGCGTCTCCACCCGTACGCAGATCGCCGCGCTCCAGCGCGACCTCGGCATCACCACCGTCTACGTCACCCACGACCAGGTCGAGGCCATGACCATGGGAGACCGGGTGGCCGTCCTGAAGGACGGGCTGCTCCAGCAGGTCGACACCCCGCGCAACATGTACGACCGTCCGGCGAACCTCTTCGTCGCCGGCTTCATCGGCTCCCCGGCCATGAACCTGGTCGAGGTGCCGATCGCCGACGGCGGCGTGAAGTTCGGCGACAGCGTCGTCCCGGTGTCGCGCGAGGCGCTGTCCGCCGCCGCCGACGCGGGCGACCGCACCGTGACGGTCGGCGTCCGCCCCGAGCACTTCGACCTCGCCGAGACCGGCGGTCTGACCGTCGTCGTGAACGTCGTCGAGGAACTCGGCGCCGACGGCTACGTGTACGGGTCCACCGCCTCCGCCGAGGGCTCGCAGGACCTCGTGGTCCGGGTCAACGGCCGCCAGGTGCCCGAGAAGGGCTCCAGCCTGCACGTGGTCCCGCGCGCGGGCGAGATCCACGTCTTCTCGACCTCCTCCGGCGAGCGCCTCTCCAACTAGCGCCGCCCGCAAGGCCCGAGCCGAAGGGGCGCCCCCGCCGCGGGGCGCCCCTTCCGCGTCCGCGAGGTCGGGGTCGGCAGCGGCGCCGGGCGTCGAGGTCGAGGTCGAGGTCGAAACCCTGGCAGACCGGGCCATTCGGCCCTGTCCGTCAACCCCCCATTCGAAAAACCACCTCGAACCATCCCCCGACAGGGTGACTAAATGTCGCCAAATCTTCACCGAGCGCTACTCTCGCCCTCGTGACCCACACTGCCCGCCGTATCGGCCGTTCCCTCGCCCTGGTCCTGCCCGTCGTCCTGGTCCTGTCCGGGACCCTCGCGGTCACCATGGTCCCCTGGGCGGACACATCCTCCTCCCAGATCCTGACCGCCTCCGCCGAGGACGTCTCCGTCCCCGCGAAGCCGCGCGCCGCGCACGAGGTGCTGCGCGACGCGCTCGTCGGCGACCTCAAGGCGGGTCAGGAGCCGGGTGACGTCCTCACCCACCTCCAGCAGGAGGTGAACCGCCGGCCGTCGCTTGCCGAGCACTGCGTGGGCATCGCGCGGGCGCTGGGACGCGCCGCCGTCGACGTGTACGGCCCGACGAAGGCCCAGTCCTTCGCCCGCCCCGTGTGCGACACCTCGTACGCGACCGGCGTCGCCTCCATGGGCTGAGCCGTACGGCGTCCCTACGCTGGCCGCCATGACCGACGACCAGCAGCCCGTACCACCCGCAGCTCCCGCACCCCGATCCACGCCCTCCGCAGCCGCGTTCCCGGCCGCGCCCACCCAGGCAGTCCTGCTGGCGGGCGGCCAGGGGTCGCGGCTGCGCCCGTACACGGACGACCGCCCCAAGCCGATGGTCGAGATCCCGGGCACCGGGCTGCCGATCATCGGGCACCAGCTGGCCTGGTTGGCCTCCGAGGGGGTCACGGACGCCGTCGTCTCCTGCGGGCACCTCGCCGAGGTGCTCCAGGAGTGGCTCGCGCAGGCCCGGTTGCCGCTGCGCGTGACCACGGTCGTGGAGGAGGAGCCGCTGGGGCGCGGCGGCGGCCTCAAGTTCGCCGCCCGCCACCTCCCGCACCCGCAGGAGGCCTGGTACGCCACCAACGGGGACGTGTGGACCCGCTTCTCGCTGCGCGAGATGGCCGCCTTCCACGCCGAGCGCGGTGCGACCGCCACGCTCGCCCTGGCCCGGCCGCGGATCCCGTGGGGGGTGGTGGAGACCAACGAGTTCGGGCAGGTGCTGGACTTCATCGAAGCCCCGCCGTCGCCCTACCCGGTCAACGCCGGCGTGTACGTCTTCGGGCCCGAATTCGCCGCGCTGCTCCCCGACTTGGGGGACCACGAGCGGACGACGTTCCCCCGGCTGGCCCGCGAGCGCCGGCTGGCGGGCTACCCGCTGCCCCAGGGGGCCTACTGGCGGGCGATCGACACCGCGAAGGACCTCACCGAGGCCGCACGGGAGTTGGCGTCCCAGAAGGCCCCCTGAGGCCTTCCGGTCCGCGCCCGGACGCGGCCGGGCGTACGAGGCCCCGCGCCCGGGACCCGCGCCCGGACGGGCCCCGCGCGCGTACGGGCCCCCGCGCCCGGGACCACGGCCGTACGGTGCCCCGCGCGCGGGACCACGACCGTACGGGCCCCCGCGCCCGACACCGCCCCCGCCGCACGTGGAAGGGGCCCGGCGCGCTCACTCGCGCCGGGCCCCCGCTGGGCGGGTCACATCGGTTCCGGACCGGCCTCAGCCGAGGAGACCCCCGACCAGGCCGGGCTGCTTCGACGGGGCCTCCCCGCCACCCCCGGTGGTGCTCCCCGAGGTCGCGGACGGCGGCTTCGGCGCCGTCGACTGCCGCGGCGTACTGCGCGGGGTCTGCTTGCCGGTGGTGCCCCGTGTCGCGGTGGGCGCCCCGGAGCCGGTCCCGGCCGTCTCCCGGGCGGGACCGCTCGTCGCGCCCCGCCCGGGCTTCGCGGCCGGCTCGGAGGCCGTCGCGGAGGGCTGCGCCGACTTGGTCGGCTGCGTCGGCGCCACGGGCTGCTGGCGTACCGGCGACCGCTGCGGCAGCGGCTGCCCCGGCAGGTAGTTGGTCGGGGCCTGCCCCGGCCCGGGCACGGTGACCACCGTCGTCGACCGCACCGCGCCGCCCAGCAGCGAACCGACGAGCAGGGTCAGCCCGCACACGACGGTCGCCATGACCGCGCCGCGCCGCAGTACGCGCCGCCGCAGCCGCCAGATCTCCGAACGCGGACCGAGGGTGCGCCAGGCCTCGCCGGCGAGCCGCCCGTCCAGGGAGTACACCGGGGCGCCCGCGATGATCAGCGGGCTCCAGGCGGCGAGGTAGATGATGTCGGGCGCGTCGTACGCCGGGACGGTCTTCCAGCTCACCGTCATCAGCAGCGCGGCGGACAGCAGCGCCCCGAAGCACGCGGCGAACCGCTGCCACAGGCCGAACACCGTCAGCACGCCCACGATGACCTGGAGGAAGGCCACGCTCAGCCCCGCGCCCACCGGGTGCGCCAGCGCGAAGTCGCGCAGCGGTTCGGCGAGCGCCCACGGCTGCAGGGTGTGCAGCCAGGTGACCATGGAGCCGCGCTCGCCGCCGTCGAAGTAGACGGGGTCGCACAGCTTGCCCATGCCGGCGTAGATGGAGATGAAGCCGAGGAAGACGCGCAGCGGGAGCAGCACGACGCCCAGGTTCATCCGGCGGCCCGGATAGTAGGAGGCCTGCCCGCGCGCGTCGGAGCCCCGCCGCCCGTCCGCCCCGGCCTCGGCGCCGCCCGGCGGCCGCGCGTACGACAGGTCCCGTACGGGGGCCAGCGGGCGCGTCTCCGGGTCTCCGTAGCTGCGCTGACCGATGACGGTCGGCGTGGCGAGGGTGTTGTCGGCGAGGTCGTGAGCCAGATCGACGCGCGGGATGACCTGGGTCGAGCCCCCGTCGTACTCCTCGTGGCCGCGCCCGACGTCCCGTACGGCCTGGAGCAGTCCGCCCATGGCCGCGGAGTCGCCGGCGTCGGCCTTGCCGCTCCAGACGACGGGGGCCCGGCGGCGGCCGGCTCCGGCCGCGGCGACCACGGCGCCGCCGAGGACGGGTGCGCGGCCGGGGGCGTTCGCGGGCTTGGAACGCGCGCTCGGGCTCGGTGCGAGCCGCACGCGGAAGCTGGCGTGGTTGACGATGACCTGTGCGGGGTCGCACGGCACCTTGACCATGCTCAGCGCGGGCTGGTCGTCGAACCCTGACGTTCTGGTGTCCACACTCATCTAACCGAGTGATCAGTGTTTAGGACACTGCCTTGACGGCAGGGATGTGTCCGAGACCCGTCAAGATCAAGCCACCCCGCCCACAAGGGGCGGGGTGGCACGCTCACGGGTCACTCCGCGTGAGCCGAATGGATCAAGCGGATAGCGCGGATCAGGCGCGCGGACGCTCGGCGCGGCGGCGCGCCGCCTCGTAGAGCACCACGCCGGCGGCCACGCCGGCGTTCAGGGACTCGGCGCCGCCCGGCATCGGGATGCGGACGAGGTAGTCGCAGTTCTCGCCGACGAGACGGCCGAGACCCTTGCCCTCGGAACCGACGACGATGACGACCGGGCCGCCGAGCGCCTCCAGGTCGTTCACCGTGTGCTCGCCCTCGGCGGCGAGGCCGACGATGGCGATGCCCGCCTTCTTGTACTCCTGCAGGGCGCGCGTCAGGTTGGTGACGCGGGAGACCGGGGTACGGGCGGCGGTGCCGGCCGAGCTCTTCCACGCACCGGCGGTCATACCGGCGGCGCGGCGCTCGGGGATGACCACGCCGTGGCCGCCGAAGGCGGAGACGGAGCGGACGATCGCGCCGAGGTTGCGCGGGTCGGTGACGCCGTCGAGGGCGACGATCAGCGGGTCGTCGCCGTCGTCGTAGGCGGCGGCGGTGAGGTCCTCGGGGTGCGCGTACTCGTACGGCGGGACCTGGAGCACCAGACCCTGGTGGTTGAGCCCGTTCGTCATCCGGTCGAGCTCGGGGCGCGGGGCTTCCATCAGGTTGATGTTGCCGCGCTCGGCCGCGAGCTGGAGGGCCTCGCGGACGCGCTCGTCGTTGTCGATGAACTGCTGGACGTACAGCGTCGTGGCCGGAACCCCGTCGCGCAGCGCCTCGAAGACCGGGTTGCGGCCGACGACCATCTCGCTGGTGCCCTTGGGACCGCCGCGGCGCGGGGCGGGGCGACGCTTGGCGGCCTGGCGGGCGACGGCGTTGCTGATGCGGTGCGCCTTGTGCTTCTTGCGGTCCTCGGCCTTGGGCGTGGGGCCCCTGCCCTCCAGGCCCTTGCGCCGCTGGCCACCGCTGCCGACCGTCGCGCCCTTCTTGTTGGACGTGCGGCGGTTCCTGCGCTGGCTGTTCCCGGCCATGACTTCTACCTGTTTTCTTTGATGCTGCGATATGTACGTATGAAGAGTGTGCGGCCCGGAGCGCCGGGCGGCACACCAAGCTCAGCTGCCCGGGCTCAGCGGGGGCCGAGCGTCCAGCGCGGGCCCGTCGGACTGTCCTCGATGACCAGCCCGGACTGCTGGAGCTGGTCGCGGATGGCGTCGGCGGTCGCCCAGTCCTTGCGGGACCGGGCCGACTCGCGCTGCTCCAGGACCAGGCGTACGAGCGTGTCCACGGCGCCGTGGAGGTCCTCGCCGCGGTCGGCCTCGCCGGCCCAGTGCGGGTCGAGCGGGTCGAGGCCGAGGACGCCGAGCATGGCCCGCACCTCGGACAGGCGCGCGATGGCCGCGTCCTTGTCGTCGGCGGCGAGCGCGCTGTTGCCCTGGCGGACCGTGGTGTGGACGATGGCCAGCGCCTGCGGGACCCCGAGGTCGTCGTCCATGGCCTCGGCGAAGGCGGGCGGCACCTCGGCGGCGGGCTCGACGGGCTTGCCGGCCTTCTCGACGACGCGCTGGTAGAAGCCCTCGATCCGGGCGAAGGCGGACTCCGCCTCGCGCAGGGCCTCCTCGCTGTACTCGATCATCGACCGGTAGTGCGGGGTGCCGAGGTAGTAGCGCAGGACGATCGGGCGCCACTGCTGGACCATCTCGGAGACGAGGACCGAGTTCCCGAGGGACTTCGACATCTTCTCGCCCGACATGGTGACCCAGGCGTTGTGCACCCAGTACTTCGCGAACTCGTCGCCGAAGGCCTTCGCCTGCGCGATCTCGTTCTCGTGGTGCGGGAAGATCAGGTCCAGGCCGCCGCCGTGGATGTCGAAGGCCTCGCCGAGGTACTTGTGCGCCATGGCGGAGCATTCGAGGTGCCAGCCGGGCCGGCCGCGGCCCCACGGGGTCTCCCAGGAGGGCTCGCCCGGCTTGACGGACTTCCACATGGCGAAGTCGCGGGGGTCGCGCTTGCCGGTCTCGCCGGTGCTCTCCGGCTGGCGGATGTTGTCGAGCTCCTGGCGGGACAGCGAGAGGTAGCCGGGGTGCGACGTCACGTCGAAGTAGACGTTGCCCTCGGACTCGTAGGCGTGGCCGCGCTCGATGAGGCCGCGCATCATCTCGACCATCTCGGTGACGTGGCCGGTGGCGCGGGGCTCGTAGGTGGGCGGGAGGCAACCGAGCGCGGCGTAGCCGTCGTTGAAGGCGCGCTCGTTCTCGTAGCCGATGGACCACCAGGGGCGGCGCTGCTCGGCGGACTTCGCGATGATCTTGTCGTCGATGTCCGTGACGTTGCGGACGAAGGTGACGTCGTAGCCCCGGTACTCGAACCAGCGGCGCATCATGTCGAAGTTGAGGCCCGACCGGATGTGCCCGATGTGCGGGGCGGCCTGCACCGTGGCGCCGCAGAGGTAGATCGAGACGCAGCCCGGAACGAGCGGGGTGAAGTCGCGGATCTGCCGGGCGCTGGTGTCGTACAGGCGAATAGTCACGGCATCCAGGGTAGTGCGCCTGTAGCAGTGCCCCGCGACCCTTTCGGGACGCGGGGCGGGTTTGTTGCCGAAGCGGTGCGGCCCGCGATGCGGGCGTACGCCGTACTCAGCCTGTTTTGTCGGCCCGCACGCGGTACACGAGAGCGGTCGCGATGGCCGCGAGCCCCTCGGCGCGGCCGGTCAGGCCCAGCCCGTCGGTGGTGGTGCCGGAGACCGAGACGGGGGCGCCCGCGGCGGCCGCGAGCGCCTTCTGCGCTTCTTCGCGCCGCTTGCCGATCTTCGGCCGGACGCCGATCACCTGGATGGCGATGTTGCCGATCTCGAAGCCCTCGGCGCGGACGATGCGCGCGGCTTCCGCCAGGAGGGTGACACCGGCGGCGCCGGACCACTCGGGGCGGGAGGTGCCGAAGTGCGCGCCGAGGTCGCCGACGCCGGCGGCGGAGAACAGGGCGTCGCAGGCGGCGTGCGCCGCGACGTCTCCGTCGGAGTGCCCGGCGAGCCCGTCCTCGCCCTCCCAGAGCAGGCCGGCGCACCACAGCTCGCGACCGGTCTCGAAGGCGTGCACGTCGGTGCCGATACCGACGAGCGGGATCAGCGGGGCGGCGAGGGGTTCGGACGCTCCGCGCGTTTCAGGCACTTCGCGCGTTTCGGGGCTAGTAGGCATCGGTGGCCCTCCTGCGGGCGAGTACGGCCTCGGCGAGGACGAGGTCCAGCGGGCGGGTGACCTTGAAGGCCTCTTCGTGGCCGGGGACGACCACGACGGTGACACCGAGCCGTTCCACCATTCCGGCGTCGTCGGTGGCGCCCTCGCCGTCGACCGCGATCTCCCGGTGCGCGCGCGCCAGGGTGTCGCGGTCGAAGCCCTGCGGGGTCTGGACGGCGCGCAGCCGGGCCCGCTCGGGGGTGGCGACGACCGGCTCGGGCTCGCCCGGCCCGCCGGGCTCGACCTCCTTGACGGTGTCGGCCAGCGGCAGCGCGGGGACCACGGCGGGCGCTCCGGCCCGGACGGCCTCGACGACGGAGTCCACCGTGTCGACGGGGACCAGGGGCCGGGCCGCGTCGTGGATCAGTACGGAGGTGACGTCGTGCGGGAGCGCGGCCAGGCCCGCGTTCACGGACTCCTGGCGGGTCTCGCCGCCGGGGACGACCAGGATCTCGGTGCGCTCGGGCAGCGCGTGCTCGTCGAGCATCCGGCGCACCTCGGCGGCGCCGCCGGACGGGGCGACGACGACCACGAGGGAGACCGCGCGGGAGCGGGCCATGGCGCGGACGGCGTGGACGAGCATCGGGATGCCGCCGAGGGCCCGCAGGGCCTTGGGGGCGCCTGGGCCGAGGCGGAGGCCGCGGCCGGCTGCGGGGATGACCGCGGCGGTGCGGTGCGGGCGCGGTTCGTCATGCATCGGTAGCTCCGGGGTGCGCATCCAGGTTTGTGGCTTCGGCCCACATGGGTATGGCCTCAAGGGTGCCGGGTGCGACGCCCTCGCCCCTTCCGTGACGACCGGTCGAGCAGGCTGCCCGGACCTGGCACGCCAGTGAGGTTCGTACATTCACGTGCAAGAGGGTATGGGTGCAGACATGCCGCAGCGCCCGGCAACAGGCCTCTCGTGGAGGAGAGGCCTTGTCATCGGGCACCGCGGCACAACTGTGTACACATTGTTTTACTGAACGCGATGGAACGCGGTCTCGCGTCAGGACGCGAGAACCTCGTCGAGGAGGGCCTCGGCCTTGTCCTCGTTCGTGTTCTCGGCGAGCGCGAGCTCGCTCACCAGGATCTGGCGCGCCTTCGCGAGCATGCGCTTCTCGCCCGCGGAAAGCCCGCGCTCACGCTCACGACGCCACAGGTCACGCACTACTTCGGCGACCTTGATGACATCGCCAGAAGCGAGCTTCTCCAGATTTGCCTTGTAGCGCCGGGACCAGTTCGTCGGCTCTTCTGCATACGGTGCGCGAAGCACCTCGAAGACCCGGTCCAGCCCGTCCTGCCCGACTACGTCGCGAACACCGACGAACTCTGCATTGTCCGCAGGCACACGTACCGTCAGGTCGCCCTGGGCGACCTTGAGCACCAAGTAGGTCTTGTCCACGCCTTTGATCTGACGAGTCTCAATGGCCTCGATCAGCGCGGCCCCGTGATGGGGATAGACCACGGTGTCGCCAACCTTGAACGTCATGTGACAGGTACCCCTTCCGTGGCTATCCAGGGTAACACGAGAACTGACCGTTATGAATGGCGTTTTCGCAGGTCAGGGCACATCTCGGGGCTTGACAACAGCGACACGAACGTGCTGCGGAAGGCTTGCGGAAGGGGGTATTCGCAGGTCGGGGGCGCTGTGCGGACCGGGCGAAAGGGTCACGCTACACCCGCCCGGCACCCCCACGAGTGTGACGTACGTCCCGTTTTGCCGGTTTCAAAGCCGCGAAACCGAACTACTCCGTTCGACTGGCGGCCGCCCCGCGCGGAGCCACTTCCGGCCCAATCCCGAATTGATCACGCGGCGGCGTTCGAGGGAATCCCGGAATTGATCACCGTCTTGATCCCGGCGTTGATCACGGCGTCGTCGCGGCGTTGATCACGGCGTCGATCCCGGCGTTGATCACGGCGTCGATCCCCGCGCTCCTCCGCGGACGATCACTGGAGGCCCGGCGCACGATATGCGCACGCCCGGTGATCGGTGAGCGGCACGAACGCGGAATCGGAGATCGCGGGGCGCGCCGAGGGTGGCCGCCGCCCTGCGGAGGGTCGGGTGCGGGGGCGGGGCGGTGGCTCGGTAACCTAAGCGCGCTGACACACCCTTAGAGCGGCTTCACCTCGGCCGTTCCGAGCGTCCACCGTCCCTTCCGTTCGTCCAAGGAGTTGCCGCCGCCGTGAGCCGCAGCCTTCGACGCGGCGCCCTCGCCGCCACTGCCGTCGTGTTCTCGATCGCCTCGCTCGCAGCGTGCGCCGCGGGCAACGACGCGCAGACCCTCCAGATCAAGCCGGACAACGCCGCCGCCACCAAGGGCGAGATCAAGGTCCAGAACGCACTGGTGATCACCCAGGCCGAGAAGGGCAAGAAGGGTCCGGCCGCCGTGTCGGCCACCGTCTTCAACGCCGGCTCCAAGGCGCAGACGCTCGACGGCATCACCCTCACGGGTGGCAAGTCCAAGGTCGTCCTGAAGCCCGCCGAGGGTGCCGGCAAGATCACCGTGCCTGCGGGCGGCTCCGTCGTCCTGGGCGGCACGGGCAACGCCTCCGCCTCGATCGAGGGCGGCCACGAGGCCGTCAAGGACGGCGACGTGCAGAACATCGTCTTCCAGCTGAGCAGCACGGGCGACATCGCGCTGGACGCGTTCGTGGTCCCGGCCACCGGCATGTACGCGGCCTACGGCCCCAGCGGCGCCCCGGCCGTCGGCCCGGCCCCGTCCGGGTCCCCCTCGGGCAGCCCGTCCGGCTCGCCGTCGGGTGCGGCCGCGGGCGGCCCGGCCGGGTCCCCCTCGGGCAGCGCCTCCGGTTCCCCGTCGGGCTCCGCCTCGCACGCCGCCGGCCACTGAGGCGCGGAGCCGCCGGGCTCCCTGCGCGTACGGGAAGGGCCCCCCGCCGCTGCACGGCCCCGCCAAGGCCGAGGC